>URRQ01000006.1 GCA_900550235.1 uncultured Lachnospiraceae bacterium | reverse complement strand
TTATAACAAAGCACGTAAAATAGGAGGGCTGTGGATAAAACTACGGAAACTCAAGAACTTTACTCCTTTACTTTTCTAAAGAATTCTGATAAAATAGAACTTGTGCGTTTCAAAAAAGAAATACATTATGAGGAGGAAAAGAAATGCTTGAGAAATTATTTAAACTGAAAGAAAACAATACAACTGTGAAGACAGAGGTATTGGCCGGAATTACGACATTTATGACAATGGCGTATATTTTAGCGGTAAACCCAAGTATTTTGGCTGCAGCCGGAATGGATCAAGGAGCAGTATTTACAGCGACAGCAGTAGCATCCTTTTTAGGGACATTATTGATGGCATTATTTGCAAACTATCCATTTGCTCTTGCACCGGGAATGGGGTTAAATGCATATTTTGCTTATACTGTTGTAATCGGAATGGGATATACATGGCAGGTTGCTTTAGCAGCTGTATTTGTAGAAGGGCTTATTTTTATCCTATTGTCCGTAACAAATGTGAGAGAAGCGATTTTTAATTCGATTCCTATGAATTTAAAGTCTGCAGTAAGTGTTGGAATTGGATTGTTTATTGCTTTTATAGGATTACAAAATGCAAAGATTGTAATCGGAGGTGCAACATTAGTTGAACTTTTTTCATTAGAAGGATATAACTCTTTAAATGGTGTAGAGGCATCTATGAAGGATGTTGGATTGACTGTGTTATTAGCAATTGTCGGAATTATTATTACGGCAATTCTTGTTGTAAAAGATGTGAAGGGAAATATTCTATGGGGAATTTTGATCACATGGATTCTTGGAATTATTTGTCAGTTGACAGGAATTTATGTTCCGAACCCGGAACTAGGAATGTTTAGTTTACTCCCGGATTTTAGCAATGGAATCAGCGTACCAAGCCTTGCTCCAATATTTGGAAAGCTTAGTTTTTCGGGAATTCATATTGGACAGTTTATCGTGGTTGTATTTGCGTTTTTATTTGTGGATTTATTCGATACTCTTGGAACATTGATTGGTGTTTCTACGAAAGCGAATATGATCGATGAAGATGGGAAGTTACCAAAGATTAAGGGTGCGTTGATGGCAGATGCAGTTGCAACAACGGCAGGAGCTGTTATTGGTACTTCAACAGTTACTACATTTGTGGAAAGTGCATCTGGAGTTTCGGAAGGTGGAAGAACTGGGCTTACTGCGGTGACGACAGCGATTTTATTTGGAGCTTCCTTGCTACTTTCACCGATTTTTCTTGCGATTCCATCGTTTGCAACAGCTCCGGCCTTAGTAGTTGTTGGATTTTATATGTTATCAAATGTAGTAAATATTGACTTTACAGATTTTACAGAAGGAATTCCATGCTTTATCTGTATTGCGGCAATGCCGTTTTTCTATAGCATTTCAGAAGGAATTTCAATGGGAGTAATCTCTTATGTTGTGTTAAATCTGATTTCAGGAAAAGCAAAAGAGAAAAAGATGAGTGTATTGATGTACGTATTGGCAGTGCTTTTTGTTGGAAAATACTTTTTCTTATAAGAAAATTTAATTTTATCATGTTGTGATAAGAAAAGGAATATTTTTAGAAAGTGTAGCTCATAACGGATTTAATGTTATGAAGCTGCATTTTTTATTGCAGTAATAGTTATTGACTTCTCTCATTTTATGTGATATATTTATCACAAGAAGAGATGTATTTCACACATTCTGTAAAAGGGGGAATTACCATGAAGAGAGAGAAGACATTGAAAAGCATGTTGAAGAAACTGTTTCCGTCGAATCCGTTATCTTACCTTGGTTGGCTGGGAATATTGGGACTTTTCTTTGTGCCGAGTTTTATTCCGTTTTTACTGTTTTTTACATTTTTTGCTTATAAGAATATGAAAGCGGATGAATTGTTTTGGGAAAATGTGCGTAGAGCAAGTACAAGAGGATTTTGGTCAGCTTTTGCATTGATCGTTGGTGGAATGGTGACGTTATTTATTCGAGGGATGACTATCGGATATGGACAGGAGTATATAAAAATTACGGTACAAGGAAATGCGGCTACAGTAAGCGCATTTTCACTGGAACAATATATGATTGGCTTTCTAGTTCTTGTTTTTAGTATGACTTTGATGATTTTAGTCTTTTCAATCAGTATGCTTCGTTTTAGAAGACGGGAAAAGATGCTGCTAGAAGAGGAAAGTGAGGGGGACAGATGCTTCACACAAAATTAAAAGAATACCGCGCAAAGTATAACATGAGTCAAAGTGATCTGGCATATTTGGTGAATGTGAGAAGAGAGACCATCGGGAATTTGGAGAACGGAAAGTATAACCCTTCACTAAAGCTTGCAATGGATATTGCGAAAATATTTGAAACAACCGTGGAGGAATTGTTTTATTTCACAGAAGAGGAATAAGGCAGATATTTGGAAGAATAAATATAGAGTTATAAGAGGTACAGGAATAAAGTTTCTGTACCTCTTATAATAAGAAGGAATTACTCTGCTGATAAAACTTTTTTGGAAAAGATTCTTCCGTATGAGCAATATAAATAGATAGCGATAAAAATCGTAAGGGCTTCTGCCAGCGGCATGGTCATCCAAACACCGGATACACCGATAATATTTGGAAGGATCAGTATGAAAACCACTACGAGAATTAAGGAGCGTAGTGAGGAAATAAGTGCAGAGATAAAACCATTTCCAAGAGCCGTAAAATATCCGGAGAGGAATACATTTAAGCCGATAAAAAGGAATACCGGACTGAATAATTTTAAGCCGTCCCATGTCAAAGTAAATACATTTCCTCCATCTACAAATAAATGGATGATCTGCTTTCCACATAACAGAGAGACTGCAAGTATTAGCACTGAGCTAAGGGCAATGGTGATAAAGCTGTATCGTGTGGTCTCTTTTATTTTCTTATGATTTCCGGAACCGACGTTGTAGCTGACAACCGGAGCTATGGCAACGGCGATTCCCATATAAAAGGAGATGAAGAAGTAGTAGATGTACATGATGATTGTAACTGCTGCAATTCCGTCTTCTCCAAAAAATTTCATGATGATAAGGTTAAATAAAAAAGTTGTAATACCTGTGGACATTTCTGTTAACATTTCACTGCTTCCGTTTGTACAAGATTTAAAAAGAACAGTCCAATTTAATCTCGGTTTACGGAACTTAATATGGCTGTATTTTAGAAAATATCCTAATCCGATCAGCATACTTACTGTGATGGAAAAGAAGGTTCCCCAAGCGGCTCCGAGTGTGCCCATGTCAAATAGAGCTACAAAAATATAGTCCAGTACAACGTTAAGAATCAATCCGGTCAGAGACATGAACATTCCGATATTCGGTCTTCCATCTGTTCTTACAAGATATTCAAAGAATAACTTGAAGGACATAGGAATAGTTCCGAGGAATATAACGAAGGCATAAGGAAGTACATGTTTCAACAAGCGTGTGCTGCTTCCTAAAAAGATACAAATTTCTTTTAGAAAAATGATTCCAAAGAATGTAAAAATAATCGAAAAAACGAGAAGAACAATGGAGATAAAACTGAAAATCTCATTTGCCTCTTGTTCTTTTTTCTGCCCAAGTTTTTCGCCTATAATAGCGCCTGCGCCGGTTGCGAGCATGACAGAGACACCGAAGATGATACATGTGATAGGAATGACGATATTGATTCCTGCGAGGGCATCGGAACCGGCATATTTGGATACGAAAAATCCATCAATTGTCGTATAAAATGATAAGAAGATCATGGTTAATACGGATGGAACCAGATATCTTAAAAACTGGAAATAAGTCATTTTAGTTTCAAAACATTTCATTTTTTTAATCCTCCTGCTTGCTAATTTCTTGCTATACTTATACAATAAAGGATATAGTTACTATAGTGTCAAGGAGGATTTTTATGAAGGATATGTTTTCAATCGGAGAACTTGCAGGGTACCAGAATATCTCCAAACAGACGTTGATCTTCTATGATAAAATAGGGTTATTCCGTCCGGCGTATGTGGATCCTAATAACAATTATCGGTATTATGAAGCGAAGCAAATTGATTACTTAGATACGATATTAATCATGAAAGAGATGGGATTTTCGCTCAGTGAAATACAAGAGCATATGAAAAATTATACCATTGATACGTCTTTGGTAACGTTAAGAAAGCAGTTGACGGTAATCGATCAACAGATTACACATTTACAATTGATACGAAAACGTCTGGCTCATCGTTGTGAGCAGATGGAAAATGTGAAAGAATTACACGAAATGGCTCAAGAGGTTTTCGTAAAAGAGGTTTCGAAAAAATATTTTCTATATGCAGAGGTAGAAGAGCCGCGGTCTTTTCGAGAGATAAGTATTGCAGCAAAAAAATGCTTTTCTCAAGCGCTGAAAGAGGAACTTCCAATTTTTTTTCAGACAGGAGTAATCGTTCCTTATAGGCATGTTCTAGAGGGGAGATATACGGAAGCAAAAGTTGCGTTCTTACCGATTGAGAAGACGAAGAAAGCGAAGAACATCGGAACTCTTCCGAAAGGAAAAGTGGTGAGTATATACCACTATGGTACATACCAATCGGTAGAACGTTCTTATAAGAAATTGCTGAAGTTTTGTGAGGAAAACCGGTTGGAGATAGCTTCAGATGCTTATGAATTCTGCATCAATGACTATATTTCTTCAGGAGATGAAAATGAGTATATTACTGAGATTTTTTTCTATGTTCATGAATAAAGGGACTGCCGCTAGTCGACAGTCCCTTGTTTTTATGCCTGCTCAAGAGCGAGTGTTTTTGTTGTAATATCACATACTTCTGTTGGTCCGTAGTACTGGATAGCTCCTGGGTATGTGAAGCAAGTATTTTCAGCCCATTCTTCTCTGTGAGCTTCAAAGTATTTGAATGGTTTACCATCAAGTTCTACAAGAGCTTTTTTGATAACCGGTTTATCTTCACCGTGTCTTCTTTCGATGTTCATCATCTTTGTGATCGGCATACCACCTGCAACCCATTCGTTTGCCGGTTTGGAAAGGTTGGAAACTTTTGATAAGTATCCATTGTAACCATACTGAATTAACATGAATGCATTGTATCCCAATGAGTAGCAGTAGTCAGAATCAAAGTTGGATGGGAATGCACATCTTCCTTCGTATCCGAAGAAGTGATGAAGTGCATTGAATTTACCATTGTATGTGCCGGCTGCTTTTCTTTCCTCTAATTTATCTTTTACAAGAGCAGAGAATAATTTTTCGGATTCGATCAAGGATACCTGTACGTTTCCGTGAGGATCTCTTTCTAAGAATAACTGCTGCTGAATGCTTTCTGGAAGGATTGCAAATACAGCCATAGATTCTTTTGTTAATCCGTTTTCAATAAACGCGTATTTTTCTTTCCATGTTGGAAGAGCGTTGAAAGCATCTGCTTTTTCTCCGGCGAGTAATTCGTTGATTTCCTGAATTAATACAGAGAATTCAGGTACGAATTCAACAACACCTTCTGGAATCACAGCAACACCGAAGTTCATGCCTTTTGCCGCTCTCTTTTCAACAGAATCAGCGATGTAATCAGCAATCTGAGAAAGTGACATCTTCTTAGCTGCAACTTCTTCAGAAACTAAGCAGATGTTTGGCTGTGTCTCAAGAGCACATTCTAATGCAACGTGTGAAGCAGAACGTCCCATTACTTTGATGAAGTGCCAGTATTTCTTTGCAGAGTTGGCATCTCTTTCAATGTTACCAATGAGTTCGCTGTATGTCTTAGTTGCTGTATCAAAACCGAATGAGCATTCGATGTCTTCATTCTTAAGGTCACCGTCGATTGTCTTTGGACACCCGATTACCTGAACGCCAGTTTCGTGTGCTGCAAAGTATTCAGCGAGAACTGCTGCGTTTGTGTTAGAATCGTCACCACCGATGATTACGATTGCTGTAATTCCATGTTTTTTACAAACTTCTGCTGCAACTGCAAACTGTTCGTTTGTTTCAAGTTTTGTTCTTCCAGAACCGATGATATCAAATCCACCTGTGTTTCTGAACTGGTTGATGTATTCGTCGTCAAAAATTAAATAGTCATCTTCAAGAAGTCCGCTTGGACCTTTTTTAAAACCATAGAGAACATTTTCTGGATTTGTTGCTTTTAAAGCATCGTATAATCCGCAAACAACGTTGTGTCCGCCGGGAGCCTGTCCACCGGAAAGAATTACACCTACAACCTGTTTCTTTGGTGTGGAAGTGTTCTGTCCTTTTTGGAAAGTGATTTCCTTCTTACCATAAGTATTTGGGAAAAGGGCTTTAATCTTCTCCTGATCGGCTACACTTTGAGTTTCCTCGCCTTCTAAAACGCAGATATCTGCAATTCCGTTTCTTAACATTCCAGGAAGTTTTGGAGAATACTCATATCTGGCTTTTTGTAATGCTGAAATTTCCATAATCCGTCTCCTTCTATATTATATATTTTTACATAGTTCTCTTTGATTATAAGGCATTTGTTAAAAAATGTAAACAAGTATCATAAGGAAGGAAAAGTATTTACATTTTGGGCGATTAGGATTACAATGAATGCAACCGAAAATAATACTTCAGGGCAGAGTGCAATTCTCTACTGGCGGTATACTCCGCGAGCCGTAATGGCCGAACCGGTGAGATTCCGGTAGCAACAGTTAAAGTCTGGATGAAAGAAGTGTTTTTGATATGAGGGAAGTTCCCGTGAATTGGGTTCTCCTTTTAGAATGTATCGAGAACGTACCTAGAAGTTTATTTTAGGTACGTTTTTTGATGAAAGGAGGGAGAATATGAAATTTACGGCGAAAAAAATGACGACGATAGGTATGCTTTGCGCAATGGCAATGGCAGTTAATCTTTTAATCTCATTTCCTATGATTCCGTCAGTTGCATTTTTGAAGTATGATCCGAAAGATATCGTAATTGTCATGGGAGGCTTTATTTTTGGACCAATGTCTGCTTTGGTGATGAGTGTGATCTGTGCAGTTTTGGAAATTTTGTTTCGTGGCGGAACGATTTTGGATATTTTGATGAATATTATTTCCACAGGGACGTTTGCTTGTACAGCTGCATTCCTTTATAAGAAAAAGCATTCGAGACGAGGTGCGGTACTTGGATTAATCTGCGGAATGCTGCTGTCAACAGGAAGTATGTTGTTGTGGAATTATATTGTGACCCCAATCTACTTTAGTATGCCTAGAGAAGAGGTGGTGAAGCTTTTGCTTCCGGGGATTTTGCCATTTAATCTTTTGAAAACCGGATTGAATGCTTGCATTACGTTTGTGTTTTATAAAGGGGTGGTGAAAGCACTTCGAAAGGCAAATCTTGTGGAAAATAACAGTCATGAAACAAAATTGAGTGTGGGACTTATTTTATTTGCACTATTTATTTGTGCGTCGATCGTATTGATTATTTTGGCAATGCAGAAAGTGATATAAAGAGAAGGAGAAAAGAAGATGAACTTTTTAGAAGCAAAAGATATTTATGACAAGAAACTGGGTGATTACAAAATTATGGCTTTGGCGAGCTGTGTGGATAATTATCCAATGGTAAGAAACGTAAGTTGTGTATTTTATAATGATAAGATTTATTTTAAAACAGATAAAAATTTCCGTAAGACACAGCAACTATATAAAAATAACAGAGTGGCAATGTGTTTTAATGGAGTGCAGGTGGAAGGATATGCAGAGAACAAAGGGCTTGTAGTTGATGAAGAAGGACGTGTGTTTGAAAAGAAATATAAAGAGTTTTTATGGCAGAGCTACAATGCGTATTCCCACGTCGATACCGAGATTTTGATTGAAGTAACACCGAAGTTCGTGGAGATTTGGGATGAGGATGAACATAGGAATGCATATCAGATTTTTATAGATTTTGAGACAGAAGAAGTGACTGTAAAAGCATATGACTAGAACGTGGGAAACCTTAGGAAAGTCTTAAGCTGTGAAATAAACCTTGTGTTTTTCGTTGTTTTGTAATAATATAGATTGGTATATGAAAATTCTTGAGAGAAAACAGGAAGGAAATACTAATGGGAAGAAGAGGTATGAGCGCCCAGGAAAGGCGTGAATATGAGAGGCTTCAGGAACGTAAGAAACAACGAATAGAAAGACAGCAAATGAAATCCATGGGGTCAAATCCGGCAAAATTAATGCCGGGAAATAAAAAGAGATCGGATGAATATCGGAAAACGAGAAGACCGGATCCTGATAGGAAGAGAAGACGTGAAGAAGAACGGGGAAGAAGTTATGACCGTAACGGCTCCTATGCAGAGAATGTAAAAGAAAGCAGAGAAAGAACAAGGAGAAAACGCCGCCCGGAAAGATCTCCCCAAAATGTGTTTGGTAACATTTTAGTAATGTTGCAGGCATTGGCATCAGTTGCATTTATAGGTGTCCTTGCATTAAGCAATATTATCCCTTTGAAAATTATGGCAATTGTTTTTATTTGCCTATTGATTTTATGGGGAATCGGATTGTTTACACAAGTTCGCAGACGAAAAAAGGGAACTACAGGAAAAGTTTATATTGTTTTCATGACTCTTATCATTGGGCTCGGAACTTATTATGTAGGAATTACAACAGGAGCGCTGGGACGAATTACCGGAGGACACACAACGGTTGATACAATGGTTGTTGCGGTACGCGCAGATGATCAGGCAGAGAATCTGGCAGATGCCGTAGACTATAAGTTTGGTGTGCAGTATATGATGAGCGCTGACGAGATGGAAGAGACAGTTTCCAAGATCAATGAGGATTTGGGAAGTAAGATTGAAGAAGTAGAATACAAGACGGTAAAAGCTCAGGCAAAAGCTCTTCATGATGGCGAAGTAGATGCTATTATTTATAATGAAGGGCATAAGGATATTCTGGAACATGAGTTCGATGGCTATTCGGATAAAGTGAAAATTATTTATACTCATAATATTAAAACAGAGCTGCAGGATATCTCAATCGATGTGGATGTGACAGAACCATTCAGCGTATATTTGAGTGGGATTGATGTATATGGAGATATTGAAAATCAGAGCCGAAGTGATGTGAATATTATTGCGACTGTAAACCCACAATCACGTCAGATTTTATTGGTTACTACTCCGCGAGATTACTATGTGGAGATTCCAGAAGTGTCTTATGGAGAATTAGATAAGCTGACACATGCCGGCAATTATGGCGTGGATGCTTCCATGCGTACTCTTAGCGAACTGTATGATGTAGAAATTCCGTTCTATGCAAGAGTAAACTTTACTTCATTGATTGATATTGTAGATATTCTTGGAGGCTTGGATGTTGTCTCTGAGTATGAATTTACAACAAGTAAAGCTTCCGGTAAGGTTGTAGAGGTAAAAGAAGGACTCAATCATTTTGACGGAAAAGAAGCTTTGGCGTTTGCAAGAGAAAGAAAGAAAGTACCTGGTGGGGACAATCAGAGAGGAAAAGATCAGCAGGCAGTATTGACAGCTATGATCAAAAAGATTATTTCTCCATCCATGCTGATCAAAGCGAATAGTATCATTGATAAGGTGAGCGATAACGTGCAGACAAATATGTCGCAGGCACAGCTTCAGGCGTTGATCAAACGTCAGCTTTCTGTAGGTGGTTCATGGAACATCAAATCGGTGGCAGCAGAAGGAACAGGAGATTCTAGGTCGTGTTATTCATCAGGAAGTCAAAGACTTTATGTAACGATACCGGATGAAGAGTCTGTTGAGATGATCAAAGCAGAGATTGATAAAACTTTAAAAGGCGAAACCTTGGAAGATGGAGAAATGACAAAATAATAAGTATAAAAGAATGGGAGGGATAGATAGTAGTCTATCCCTCGTATTTGTATCGGGAGGTATAAAGATGTATAATGAATTAACAGAAGATGATATCAAAAAGATGGAAGAAGAAATCGAATACCGTAGAGTTGTGCTTCGCAAAGAATTATTGGAAGATGTAAAAGAGGCGAGGGCACATGGAGATTTGAGTGAGAATTTTGAATATCATGCGGCGAAAAAAGAAAAGAACAGAAATGAAAGCAGAATTCGTTATTTGCAGAGAATGATTCGAACAGCTCATGTGATCAAGGATGAAGCTTCGGATGATGAAGTGGGGTTGAATAAAAAAGTAAAGATTTATTTTGAAGATGAGGAAGAATATGAGGAATTTATTCTTGTGACAACAGTGAGGGGAAGTTCTATCCATGGGTTGATCAGTACGGAATCACCGATTGGCCAAGCGATTCTTGGCCATAAAAAAGGCGACAGAGTATATGTGAAGATCAATGAAAATGCAGGATATTATGTAGTGATTGATTCCATCGAAAAAGTGGAAAACGGAGATGATATTGAAATCCGAAAGTTTTAAGGTTATTTAGCGTATGACACAAAAGAGAAGGGAAGATATGTGATGAAGAAGAAAATGAAATGGATCATACTTGTGGTTGTGTTGATTTTTGCGTATGAATTGCTTGGAGCGATAGTACCTTTTGTACACCCGAAAAGGGTGGAGGGGGAACTTCCGAAGACAGAAACATTCTATGGAAACGAGTATCGGGAAACAATAGACAGAGCGGCAGTGATCGAATCCAATAAAGAAGCATTGGCTCTGCGGCTTTCCATGTTTGAAGAAGCAAAAGAAAGTATTGTGATGACGACCTTTGATATTCGTGAAGGAGAGAGTACAAGCGATATTTTTGCATCTCTTTTTGCGGCGGCAGATCGAGGTGTTAAAGTGAAGATCATCGTAGATGGTATGTATGGCTTGTTACATATGAGTGGGAAGGAACTATTTAAAGCGGCAGGTAGCCATGAAAATCTTGAGATTAAATTCTATAATACGCCAAATCTTTTCATGCCATGGACGATCAATGGAAGAATGCATGATAAATACATTATCGTTGATGACAGGATCCTTTTGATGGGAGGTCGTAATACGTTTGATTATTTCCTTGGAGAGTATGAAGGAAAAAGTGTTGGATATGACCGAGAGATTTTAATTTATAATGAAAAACAAGAAGAAACATCTGTAATTGGAGATGTGAAAGCTTATTTTACAGAATTATGGGAAAACCCGGTATGTAAGATGAAATATGAGGGGGATCGAAAGAAATTTACAGAAGAGGAACAAGCCATTCAAGAGCGTTATAATAATCTTCAAATTGAGTCCGTAAACTGGAAAGAACGGACAGTAGAGACAAAAAAAGTGACATTTGTAAGTAATCCGACTCACATTTATGGAAAAGAACCTTATGTATGGGAAATATTGCAGCAATTAATGGTAGATGCCAAGAAACGAGTTCTTGTGCACACACCATATGCGGTATTTTCGGAGGATATGTATCGAGGAATGGAAGAAGTGGCTGTAAATGTAGAGACAGCAGAATTACTTTTGAATTCAATCGCTTCAGGAGATAACATTTGCGCGTCTTCGGATTATTTGAAAAACAAGCAGAAAGTAGTCGATACGGGGATGGATATTTACGAGTATATGGGAAAATATTCGACTCATGGAAAATCTATATTGATCGATGATGAACTATCGGTAATCGGTTCTTATAATTTCGACAATCGAAGTACGTACGTGGATACGGAAACGATGCTGGTGGCAGACAGTGAACTGCTTGCGAAAGACTTGGAACAGCATTTGAATGTATTAAAGAACGGGTCTCTTCCGGTAGATGAAGATGGAACATACTTGGAAAATGGTGATGTGAAGGAGAAAAAAATCCCAGACAAAAAAGAATGGCAGATTAAAGCGTTGTCACATCTGATGTGGTTATTCCGATATCTTGCATAGTTATAACCGGGAGTTATAAGCACTCATTAGAAAATTGTGGTACAAAAGGCGAGGTCTCTGGTCTATAATAAAATCAGAGAATGTAACTCATAGTATGTTAAGAAGGAGAATCATCATGGAAATGTTATCAATCGCAAAAGAATTACAGGGAAATGCATATCCGGGACGTGGAATCATTATTGGAAAGACACCGGACGGCAAAAAAGCAGTGACCGCATATTTCATTATGGGAAGAAGTGAGAACAGCAGAAATCGTGTATTCGTAGAAGAAGGGGAAGGAATCCGCACACAGGCTTTTGATCCTTCAAAATTAACAGATCCAAGTTTGATCATTTACGCGCCGGTACGTGTGCTTGGTAATAAAACAATTGTAACAAACGGTGATCAGACAGATACTATTTATGAGGGAATGGATAGACAGCTTACATTTGAACAGTCACTCCGTTCTAGAAAGTTTGAACCAGACGGACCAAACTATACACCTCGTATTTCCGGTATTATGCACATCGAAAATGGAAAATATAATTACGCAATGTCTATTTTAAAGAGCAACAACGGGAATCCGGAAAGCTGCAACCGCTATACATTTGCATATGAGAATCCGGCAGCAGGCGAAGGACATT
The DNA here is from genome assembly GCA_900550235.1 of uncultured Lachnospiraceae bacterium. Classification (GTDB taxonomy): domain Bacteria; phylum Bacillota; class Clostridia; order Lachnospirales; family Lachnospiraceae; genus Faecalimonas. Next base: position 55,985 of record URRQ01000006.1, on the reverse strand, counting down.
TTATTCATACATATATGCATGACGGCAATCCACTTCCAAGTTTTGAGGGAGAACCAAAACTTGTAGATATCATGGATGATATGGATGCTTATGCAGAACTTCTTTGGAACAGTTTGAACGAAGAGAATAAAGTATCATTATTTGTACGCTACATTGATATTGCAACAGGAAACTATGAAACAAAGATTATCAATAAAAACAAATAGGGAGACAGTAAGATGAAAGAATTAGAATTAAAGTATGGTTGCAACCCAAATCAGAAACCATCCAGAATTTATATGGAAAATGGGGAACTTCCAATTAAAGTTCTCTGTGGAAAACCAGGATATATCAATTTCCTTGATGCTTTTAATGGCTGGCAGTTAGTGAAAGAATTAAAAAAAGCAACAGGACTTCCGGCAGCAACTTCATTCAAACATGTATCTCCTGCAGGCGCTGCGGTAGGTCTTCCGTTGACAGATACATTGGCAAAAATTTATTGGGTAGACGATATTGAAGATTTGTCTCCGCTTGCATGTGCATATGCAAGAGCAAGAGGTGCAGACAGAATGTCTTCCTTTGGTGATTTCATCTCTCTTTCTGATGTGTGTGATGTTGCTACAGCGAAATTAATTAAGCGTGAAGTATCTGATGGTGTGATTGCACCTGGATATGAACCGGAAGCGTTAGAGATTTTGAAACAAAAGAAAAAAGGAAATTATGCAATTATTGAAATTGATCCGGAGTATGAACCTTCACCGATCGAACACAAAGAGGTGTTCGGTATTACATTCGAACAGGGAAGAAACGAACTTGTAATCAATGATGAGCTTCTTGCCAATGTTGTAACAGAGAATAAAGAGATTCCGGAACTTGCAAAAATTGACCTTGCAATTGCACTTATCACGTTAAAATATACACAGTCTAACTCTGTATGTTATGCAAAAGGCGGACAGGCAATTGGTATCGGAGCAGGACAGCAGTCTCGCATCCATTGTACACGTCTTGCCGGCCAGAAAGCAGATAATTGGTGGCTTCGTCAGTCTCCTCAGGTACTTGGACTTCAGTTTGTAGATGGAATTGGAAGAGCGGACAGAGATAACTCTATCGATCTTTACATTGGTGACGAGTATGAAGACGTACTTGCTGAAGGAACATGGCAGAATATCTTTAAAGTAAAACCTCCGGTATTTACAAGAGAAGAAAAACGAGCATGGTTAGATAAGATGACAGACGTAGCTCTTGGTTCCGATGCGTTTTTCCCATTTGGGGACAACATTGAACGTGCGCACAAAAGCGGCGTAAAATATGTGGCACAGCCAGGTGGATCTGTACGTGATGATAATGTAATCGCAACATGTAATAAATATAATATGGCAATGGCATTTACGGGAATCCGTTTATTCCATCATTAAGAAGAGTGAAAAAGGATTGTGGCTACGCAATCCTTTTTTGTGTAAAAATTTCTTGTATATTTTACTCCTTGAGTATATAATAAATAAAGTGATAAAAATTGTGCAAAAAATGTGGACAATAATACAAATAAGCAATTTGGTAATATGTCAAGAGGTGATTAAAAAAAGATTTTGTTAAAAACAAAGAAAAAAGGGTACACAAAATAGACCTGCGGGGAAAACCGCAAGAAAAAGAGTCGCTATACGATTACCTACCCTTTGCCGGAGAGTAGAGTTGATTCTTGTCCAGCAGACCAAAAATCAGACGTATTAATTTACGGGCGGTCAACGCAAGTGCACGCTTGTGCTGATGTTTGGGAACTTCAGCAAATTTTTTGTTATAGTAATCTTCATATTCAGGGCAGTATCTGATAACACTGCCGGCAGCTTGAATCAAATAGTATCTCAGGTAACGATTCCCTGCTTTCATCATGGGAGTGTCTTCGGAATCAAATTCGCCGGATTGGTTGTCTCTCCAGATGATTCCGCTGTACTTCGCAAGGGCATTATTGCTATTGAAGCAGCGTACAGAGCCTATTTCAGCAAGAATCCCGGCGGCATATACAGGGCCGATCCCCGGAATGGATTTCAGGATCTGATATTCCGTAGGGTTCAGGCCGGCAACTGTGGCAGCGATGGCTTTATCAAGGGCTTTCTGTTCTTTCTCAAAAGCCCGGATACAGTTAAAGGAACAGGCAATGGATGTAGTGATAGGTTCATACAGTGCCTTATCCAACCGGTAAGAGTTACGTGCTGCTTTCTGAAGCAGGCTGGCAACCTGATTGGGGTCGGAGAACCGACCATGACCGGAAGTGGAGATAAAGTCAATCAGCTCGTCCAAAGGGGCATTTGCAATGTCCTCAGTAGTTTTGAACTCCGTAAGGACTGCCTCGGCAGTAGTGCTGAATTTGTTGGAAACAGGGCTGTCTTCACCGCTTAGCAGAGCAAACTCGCTGAATTTGAGAAAGATGTTGTTCAGCACATAGTTTTTCTCCCGGGCGATGGCCTCGCTGATATGCCTGCGCTGCCTTGTGAGACGCTGCAGGGCAAGGTACTGGGAACCCCTCCAAGGCTCAATCTCAATGAGCCCTGCCCGGACATAGTCGGCAACGATAAAGGAATCGATGCCATCATTCTTTTCCAGTCCAGTGAAAGTCTTCTTATAATTAGCAACTGTTTTAGGATTGAGACAGAAAACTTTAACACCATAAGGCTTAAGCAGGTCGCTGGTAGAAAGATAGTTCGCTACATGGACACCATAGAAACTGGTAGATTCCATGGCGACCAGAAGATACCTGAACTGAGGGCTGCCTTCAAGGACAGCAAGGATCATAGCTTCCATAGTTTCTACGCCATTTGCAGCATTAGAAACAGGGCGCATGTTGATGAGGCGGTCAGAATCAAAGTTCAGGGCAGTGATAAAGTTACTGCGGGAACCGATGTCAAGACCGACACAAAGCGTTGAAAGGTGATCGAATTTCATACGTTTCTTCATGGTATCACCTCCTTTCGGGTTGATGGAAGGAACGCCAAGGGCTGGATCCCGAACCACCACACCATGCAACCTCGCGTAATCAGCATTAAAGTCCTGAAAATACCCTGCTGGAAGCTAACAGGACAGGTGCAACATTTGTGTAAGCATTTGAAGTGTGGAGCCAAGGGCGCAAGCTTTTTAAGCAATGAGGACAGTGATGTGTGGCAACACATGCAGAGCAACTTGCAAGGAGAATTAGCGGTACCCTTTAGAACATTCCTATGGACTCTATTATAAGTGTTCGGGAAATCTTGGCAATATATAAGTAACATGTAAACTGTATAGGGGATGAAGATCGGGGAGAGAACCTCCAGAGAGATGATTCCTCTATACCATTTGAAATGAATAAACCTACCCCTGTATATCTGGGGTATAGGCTTATTATACGAGGAGAATTAATATGGGAAAATATTTTGGAACAGATGGTTTTCGTGGGGAGGCCAACGTAGGACTTACTGTAGAACATGCATTTAAAGTAGGACGTTTTCTAGGGTGGTACTATGGGCAGGATCATAAGGCGCAAGTCGTAATCGGAAAAGATACGAGAAGAAGCAGTTATATGTTTGAAGATGCGCTTTCAGCAGGGTTGACATCTTCCGGAGCGGATGTATATCTTCTTCACGTAACGACAACGCCAAGTGTTTCTTACGTAGTGAGAACAGAAGATTTTGATTGTGGAATTATGATTTCTGCAAGTCATAATGTTTTTTATGATAACGGAATTAAGATAATCAACGGGAAAGGACACAAACTGGAAGCAGAAGTTGAAGCTAAGATTGAAGCATATATTGATGGAGAATTTGGCGAGATTCCATATGCAACAAGAGAAATGATCGGTCGTACGGTGGACTTTGCGGCAGGAAGAAACCGATATATCGGACATTTGATTTCTATGGCTACACGTTCTTTTAAAGAGAAACGAGTAGGTCTTGATTGTTCCAACGGAAGTGCATCTTCTATTGCTAAAAGTGTATTTGATGCGTTAGGCGCCAAAACTTATGTGATCAATAGCGAACCGGATGGAACGAATATCAATAGAAACTGTGGATCGACACATATAGAAGCATTGCAGCAGTTCGTCAAAGAAAAAAATCTGGATGTAGGTTTTGCCTATGATGGAGATGCAGATCGTTGTCTTGCTGTGGATGAGAATGGAAAAATTGTTGACGGGGATCTGATCTTGTACGTCTGTGGAAAATATTTGAAAGATCACGGAAGACTGAACGAAGACACAATTGTGACTACGGTGATGTCAAATCTTGGACTATACAAGGCTTGCGATAAAATTGGAATGAAATACGAAAAAACTGCAGTTGGAGATAAATATGTATATGAGAATATGGTACAAAACAATTATTCCCTTGGAGGAGAACAGTCCGGACATATTATTTTCAGCAAATATGCAACAACAGGAGACGGTATTTTAACCTCGCTTCTTATGATGGAAGTAATGTTAGAGGAAAAGAAATCGCTTGGAACATTGACAGAGGAAGTAAAGATTTATCCACAGCTTTTGAAAAATGTGCGAGTAGCGGATAAGAAGACAGCAAGAGAGAATCAGGAAGTGGTAAAAGCAGTAGAGAATGTGGCGGAAGCCCTTGGTGATGACGGGCGTATTCTCGTGCGTGAGAGCGGTACAGAACCGTTGATCCGTGTGATGGTGGAAGCTTCTACAGATGAGCTTTGTGTAAAGTATGTGAATCAGGTGATTGAAGTGATGGAAGCTCAAAATCTGATTGTAGAATAGGATAAAGAAGGATGAGACATGAAGAAAGAATTTTATAGAGAAAACAGAGCGACACTTTATGGTAGTGTTGAGAAGAATTCACTTGTGATCGTATTCGCAGGACGTGCTCCAAAGCGTTCCAATGATGAAAACTATGAATTCTATGCGAATCGAAATTTTTTGTATCTTACGAATATAGAGCAGGAAAATACGGTGCTAATGACAGCGGTTTTAGAAGAGGGAGTCGACGAATTCCTTTATATCCTTCCGCCGGATGCTATGGCAGAGCGTTGGACAGGAAGAAGGCTCAAGCCAGATGAGATCGAAGAACTTTCCGGTATTTCGCGTACAAAATATTTGGATACTTTTATGAATTCTTTGTGGTTGTATCTAAGAACAAAGGGAATCGAGAGAATCTATCTTGATTTTGATAAACTGGAAGATCAAGAAGCAGATACAGAAAGCTATCGGTTGGCAAGATATTTGCAGAAAGAATTTCCGTTTATTCAAATTAAAAATCTGCAAGAGCAGCTTCGTAGACAGAGGACGATCAAAAAGCCATGCGAGATTGAAGCGCTTAGAAAAGCAGAAGAGATCACCGGAGAAGCGATCATTGCAATGATGAAAGCTTCAAGACCGGGAATGTACGAATATCAGTATAAGGCAGAGTTTGACTATGTGCTTGCACAGCATGGAGTGCTGATGTCGGGATTTCCGTCTATTATTTCTTCTGGAGAAAATAATTTCTGTATTCATTATTATGATTACCGGGGACAGGCGAAAGACGGAGATATGATTTTGAATGACGTCGGTGCAAGATGGGAACATGAGATTAATGACGTGTCAAGAGGTTGGCCGTGCAATGGAAAATTCACAGAAAAACAAAAGCTCCTCTACCAATGTGCATACAATACGTCAGAGCATATGTTTCAAATATTAAAACCGGGAATACCAATACAGGATGTCGATAAGATGATTCGAGAGTACTGCTATGAACAACTACATGCAGCAGGAGTATGTGATTCTTATGATGAGATTGGAACGTATATGTGGCATGGAGGAGCACACCACATTGGATTCGATGTGCATGATATAGTATCCAGAAATATTAAGACGGCACCGGGAATGGTGTTCTGTGTCGACGTTGGAATATATCATGAAGAATGGGGAATTGGATTCCGTTTGGAGGATAACTGCCTGATTACTGAGAATGGTTGTGAGAATCTGTCAGCTGCGATTCCAAGAACAATTGAAGAGATAGAAGCAATTATGAAAAAAGAGAATTAAAGAAAAAGTGATTCGGATGAAAGAATACATCTGAATCACTTTTTTGTACGTGTGTTATACGTAATGGAACCCTTTTCCGATAATTTCACTAGTGTTTGAAATTAAGATAAACGCATCCGGCTCCTGTGTTTTGATAAAGTTTCGAAGTTTTACTGCCTGCATACGATTTAAAGCAGTAAGAATAAGATAACGATCTTGACCGGAAAAAGCGCCTGTGCCTTGAAGCGTTGTCGCACTTCGGTTCAATTCTTTTACAATGAAATCGCAGATTGGTTCCGGATTTTTGCAAACAACATTGAAATATTTACTTAAATTCAAACTTTCAATTACGTTATCGATCATCAAAGAACGAACAGCAAGACCAAGTACAGAATATAGACCGGTTTTAATATCAAAAATGAAAAATCCAAAAATGGTTACAATAATATCGCTTGCAAGTAAAGCGTTTCCAATATTAAAACTTGTGTATTTCTTTACGATCATCGCAATAATGTCGGTACCTCCGCTGGAAGATCCCATGTTAAAAAGAATCGCCGATGCAATGGCAGGAAGCGCAATTGCAAAAATAAGCTCTAACATTGGTTGATCTGTCAATGGCTGCGTCATTGGAAAAACACGTTCTAAAAGTGATAATGTAACAGATAATAATGTGCTGCAATATGCAGTCATAAATCCAAACCCTTTACCAAATACAATGAATCCCAATAAAAGCAACAGCATATTGGTAATAAATGTAAAATCAGAAGCTGACATAATCCCTGTTTTTGCAATGACTACCGCAAGACCGGTGATTCCGCCAAAAGTAAAATTGTTGGCAAATTTGAAAAAATAAGTACCGATTGCCATCAGAAGAATACTTCCGGTTAATAAAGAGAATGATTTTAATTTTGTTTTCATTGGTATACTCCTCTTATTAATTTATAGTTTTCCCTCTAAAATTGTAACGCTCTTAATGTGAAATGTCAACGCATTAGAAGCGATATTGGAGGGAATAATAGAATGAGAAGTTATAGTTAAAACTGTAACAAAAAAGGAGGAAAATATGTTAAAAAATATACCGATTACAGACATATACGCACGAGAAATTTTAGATTCCCGAGGGAATCCTACGATAGAAGTGGAAGTACTTGCAGGAGAAAATGCTGTTGGGAGAGCGCAAGTTCCGTCCGGGGCATCAAAAGGAAGATTTGAGGCAGTCGAACTTCGAGATGGCGGGGAACGTTATCATGGTCTTGGCGTTTCGGAGGCTGTGAATCATGTAAATGATAGAATTGCACGAGAGATCATCGGAATGAATGTATTGGAACAATGTGAGATTGATCGAATGTTAAAAAAACTGGACAGAACAGAGGATAAATCGAATCTTGGAGCCAATGCGATGTTGGGAGTGTCTCTTGCCGTTGCAAAAGCTGCAGCAAATGCACTTCAGATTCCGCTGTATCGTTATGTGGGAGGCGTGCATGTGAAAAAGATGCCGATGCCGATGATGAACATTTTAAATGGAGGGTCTCATGCGGATAATACGATAGATATTCAGGAATTTATGATTTTGCCGATCAAAGCATCTTGTTTCAAAGAAGGGCTTCGAATGTGTGCGGAAATCTATCAGGAATTAAAACACATTTTAAAGAAAAAAGGTTTTCAGACGTCGGTTGGAGATGAGGGTGGGTTTGCGCCGAATCTCACAGACACAAAAGAAGCTTTGAGAATTTTGGTAAAAGCAATCGGAAAGGCGGGCTACAAGCCGGGGGAAGATGTTGCGCTTGCCCTAGATGCTGCAGCGTCTTCTTTATATAAAAAAGAATATAAAACTTATGTATTTCCGGGTGAAGGAAAAATGGTGGGACACGGAGTCATACGTTCTTCGGAAGAACTGATCGATTATTATCAGGAATTGATCGATGAATTTCCAATTGTCTCGATTGAGGATCCCTTGGATGAAGAAGATTGGGAAGGCTGGGAATTGATAACAGCAAGACTTGGACAAGATATACAGCTAGTGGGAGATGATCTTTTTGTGACAAATCCAAAACGGTTAGAAACCGGAATTCAAAAACATGTTGCCAATTCCATATTGATAAAGGTGAATCAAATCGGAACATTGACGGAAGCTTTGGATACAGTAGAGCTTGCGAAGAGAGCCGGATATGGGGTAATTATTTCGCATCGATCTGGAGAAACAGAAGATACCGTGATTGCAGATCTTGCAGTTGCACTTCAGGCAGAACAAATCAAAGCCGGAGCGCCGTGCAGGTCAGAACGCGTAGCAAAATACAATCAATTATTAAGAATAGAGGAAAATCTTTTGGAATAAAGAGGAAGTAAGTCTTGCCTTTCATGATGGAATATGGTAAAATGAATAAGATTCATTTGTAGGAGGTATCGTGATGGACGTTTTAAAAGTAATTTTAATGATCATATTTGCAATAGACTGTATCGCTTTAACAGCAATCGTATTACTTCAGGAAGGTAAGTCAGCAGGACTTGGAACAATCAGCGGAGCAGCCGACACATATTGGGGACAGAATAAAGGACGTTCTATGGAAGGAGCGCTTGTAAAATCTACAAAGTTCCTTGCTATTCTTTTTATTGTGTTAGCAGCAGTATTGAATTTAAAAGTATTTGCATAAGAAGTATGTAACGAAAGATAAGGACGAACACTCTATTATTAGTAGAGTGTTCGTTTTTGAATTCATGGATTTTATTTCAGTCCGTAAAGCCCTCAAGCGGGTTTAGATTGAACGTATGAATCCATAAGAAAGGAGACCGTGTGGATCAGACATTTGAGAAAAGAAAAAAAATAATTTATGATTTTATCTGTGATGAGTTTTATGTACCGATGAAACTAAAGGAGCTGGCAATTATGTTGCAAGTTTCGAAGGAATCAAGAAGGGAATTGAAACAAATATTAGAATCTTTGGAAGCAGATGGAAAGATTCGGGTTACACAAAAGGGAAAATATGTAAAGGGTGAAACCAAGACTTTACGTGGAGAATATCAAGCACATCCGAGAGGGTTCGGTTTTGTGGTATTGGAAGATGGAACAGAAGATATTTTTATAGCAGAAGAGGATCAAAATGGAGCGTTTCATGGAGATCAGGTAGAGGTTCTTCTAAAATCGGCATCCGAAGGGAAACGACGAGAAGGAAAGATTGTAAAAATTCTTTCTCATGGAACGACAAGATTGGTTGGATATTTTCAACGTAATAAAAACTTCGGATTTGTGTTGCCGGATAACACACGCTTTATCAAAGATGTCTTTGTGCCGTTGGAACGTTCCAAAGGAGCTATAACAGGGCATAAGGTTGTGGTAGAATTGACTTCCTACGGTGGAGAGAATAAAAAGCCGGAAGGGAAAGTAGTAGAGATCATTGGGCATATCAATGATCCCGGAACAGATATTCTATCCATTGTAAAAGGATATGATCTTCCGGTGGAATTTCCGGTGAAGGTGTTAAATCAAGCAGAACGATGTGGAGATTCCATCATTCCGGCGGATATGGCAGGAAGAAAAGATATCCGTAGTTGGCAGACTGTGACGATTGACGGTGAAGATGCAAAAGATTTGGATGATGCAATCTCCATTCGAAAAGACGGAGATAATTATATTCTCGGAGTGCATATTGCGGATGTAAGTAATTATGTGCAGGAAGGCAGCGCTCTTGACAGGGAAGCCTATGAAAGAGGAACGAGTGTATATCTTGTGGATCGAGTGATTCCGATGTTGCCGCATGCGCTTTCGAACGGGATTTGCTCTCTTAATGCAGGTGTGGACAGGCTTGCGGTAAGTTGTATCATGACGGTAAATCCAAAAGGAGAGATTGTTGATCATGAAATTGCGGAGTCGGTGATCTGTGTAGATGAGAGAATGAGCTACACGAGTGTAAAAAAGATTTTGGAAGATCATGAGGAAGAGGAATGCAAAAAGTACCAAAACCTCGTTCCGATGTTTGAACTTATGGAAGAACTTGCGGGAATTTTAAGGGCAAAACGTAAAAAAAGAGGTTCGATCGATTTTGATTTTCCGGAGACAAAGATGGTTTTGGATCAGGATGGACACCCGGTTGATATAAAACCTTATGACCGAAATGTTGCTACAAAGATTATAGAAGACTTTATGTTGGCGGCCAATGAGACAGTAGCGGAAGAATATTTTTGGCAAGAGATTCCATTTGTATATCGTACGCATGAATCTCCGGATGAAGAAAAGATGAAAAAGCTAGCTACATTTATCAATAATTTTGGACATTCTCTTCATATTTCCAATAATGAAGTACGGCCAAAAGAGATTCAAAAATTGTTAGCCAAAGTAGAGGGAACACCGGAGGAGACTATGATCAGCCGTTTGGCGCTCCGTTCTATGAAACAGGCAAAATACACACCGGAAAATACGGGACATTTTGGACTTGCGGCGCCATATTATTGCCACTTTACTTCGCCGATCCGACGATATCCGGATTTACAGATTCATCGAATCATCAAGGAAAATTTAAGAGGTCGCATGAACGAGCAGAGAAGAGTCCATTATGCATCGATATTAGAGGGAGTTGCGAAACAGTCTAGTGAACGGGAACGAAGAGCAGAAGAGGCTGAACGTGAAACAGTAAAGCTTAAGAAAGTGGAATATATGGAAGAACGAATCGGAGAAGAGTTCGAAGGTGTTGTGTCGGGAATTACAAAATGGGGTGTGTATGTGGAACTTCCGAATACGATAGAAGGACTTGTGCATGTAACGAATATGCATGATGATCACTATGATTATTATGAAGACCGCTACGAGATGATCGGAGAGCATACCGGCAAGGCATATAAGTTAGGTCAAGAAGTAGCGATCCGTGTCATCGGAGTGGATCATTTACAGCGAACCATTGATTTTGAATTTGTATAAACAGGAGTTAATTATGGGAAAATCAGAGATGAAATTAATTGCAAATAACAAAAAAGCATACCATGATTTTTTTATCCTCGATACCTATGAAGCGGGAATCGCGCTTCATGGGACCGAGGTGAAATCACTTCGTATGGGGAAATGCAGCATCAAGGAATCTTTTATCCGAATTGAAAATGGGGAAGTATTTATCTATGGAATGCATATCAGTCCATATGAAAAAGGAAATATTTTTAATAAAGATCCGCTGCGTGTAAAAAAACTTCTTTTGCATAAAACAGAGATCAACAAGCTTCTTGGAAAAACACAAGAAAAAGGAATGTCGATCGTTCCTCTTAAAGTATATTTAAAGGGAAGTTTGGTAAAAGTAGAAATCGGCCTTGCAAAAGGTAAGAAGTTATATGATAAACGTCAGGATATTACGAAGAAAGATCAGAAAAGAGAAGCGGAGAGAGAATTCAAAGTCCGTAATTTTGGTTAGGAGGAGCATATGGTACCAAGAACAAAAGAAGAACTTACAAAGTTAGTATCAGAAACAACGATTGAGATGTATGAAGAGCTTACACCACAATTGATCCGGATGATCGATGAAACAAAGCATAATGAAAATTTGACAGAAGCGCAAAAACAAGACGAGATTTCTCTGCATATGATGGGGTATGTGAAATCGTGTACGAATGAGATTATCATTGAAGTGCTGGCGGAGATTTTGGGATTGGAATAAGAAAAAGCATCTGTGAGAAATTACAAAGAGGCGCCCTTGACAGAACAAGTGAACGCCACTATAATAAAAGTACGTTTGCGAACCAAGACAATACTGAGTATTCAGGGCTTGTACTGGTTTCGACGGGGGTTTTGAAGTTTGGGAAGCCATCCGCGGGACGGGACCGCGTAACAATCCGTAATTAAATATAAACGCAGACGAAAATTTAGCGTACGCTGCCTAGTGGCAGCAGTCGACCTTAAGTCACCCGCTGCTTAAGAGTTCGGCTTCGACCTTGCGGGGCACTTCGTTTCCAAAGCTTTGAGGAAATGGAAGAATTTATGAAGCTACTAAAGCCGGAAGCCCGTCATTAGGCGGCCGGCAGAGGGAATGTTAAAATAATGACTGTGATGGGAGATGCCTGGATGGACGGGCTTTCGGACAGGGGTTCGATTCCCCTCAGGTCCATTGGGAAAAGATTGTGCTCGGGCGCAATCTTTTTTTCTTAGAAAGGGATAGACAATGAAGAATATTTTTTTAATTGGTTTTATGGGAACCGGAAAAAGTACGATTGCGCGAAACATGAAGCGCAAATACCATATGGAAATTCTTGAAATGGATGAAACAATTGTAGAACGGGAAGGAATGAGTATTCCGGATATTTTTTCAATAAAAGGGGAAATGTATTTTCGTGACCTTGAGACAGCTCTTTTAAAAGAAATACAAGAAAAAGACAATGTAGTTGTGTCTTGTGGCGGAGGAATTGTGTTAAGGGAACAAAATGTGGAAAGTATGAAAAAAAGTGGCTATATTGTTTTGTTGACTGCAAGTCCGGAAACGATTTTAAAACGAGTAAAACGTGATGAAAATCGTCCTTTATTAAAAGGGAAAAAGAATGTGAAAGCGATTCAGGAATTGATGGAAGCACGACGGGAAAAATATGAGTCCGCAGCAGATATACAGATTTGTGTGGATCAGACCGATTCAAGAAAAGTGTGCATAGAAATTGTAAATAGAATAGAGAGATTGGAAGAAAAAGAATGGAAAAAAAGATCATTTTAGCTTCTGCCTCCCCACGAAGAAGAGAAATCATGGAGCAGGCAGGATATCAATTTGAGATACAGGTAAGTCATAAAGAGGAAGTATATCATAGCACAGAGCCTTCTGAAGTAGTACGAGAACTTTCACTACAAAAAGCAGAAGATATCGCAGAACAGGTTGAGCAGAAAAATGTGGTGATTATAGGTGCAGATACGGTTGTAGCCCATAGAGGGAGAATTCTTGGAAAACCTAAAGATGGAGAAGATGCCTTCGGCATGATTCAAGGAATTCAAAATGATGTCCATATGGTATATACAGGAGTGACGCTGTTGTCTTTTGATGAAAAAGGAGAAAAAACAGTAGTAAATGAAGCGATTGGAACAAAGGTGTATGTGGATCAGATGACGGAAGAGGAAATTCGAGCATATTTAGCGACAGACGAATATAAAGATAAAGCCGGAAGCTATGCAATTCAAGGAAGGTTTGCGCCATATATCGAAAAAATCGAAGGAGATTACTATAATGTAGTAGGTCTTCCGATTTCGTTTATCCGCAAGGTATTCCAAGAATTATAAGAAGAGAAAGGGAACACGTATGATAAAGGCATTGTTATTTGATATGGACGGGCTTCTGTTGGATTCGGAACGGGTTGTACAAGAATCATGGAACGTAGCAGGTGAGACTTTAGGATATGGCAAAGTAGGAGAACACATTTACAATACCCTTGGTATGAACGTAGTAGGACGGAAGGAATACTTTAGTAAAGTATTTGGAAAAGAGTTTCCGTATGAGGAGTTTCAAAAGCTTTCAAGAAAGGCATTTTTCAAAGTTGCGGATCAAGAGGGAATTCCGTTGAAGCCAGGCGCCAAAGAGCTTATTTTTTATGCCAAGCAAATGGGATATAAAGTAGGACTTGTAACTTCATCTAGAAAAGAATATGCGGTTGATGCGTTGAAAAAGGCTGGTATTTTTCAGTATTTTGATGGATGCATTTTTGGAGATATGGTATCGAAGTCAAAACCAAATCCGGAAATCTATGAAAAAGGTTGTAAGATGCTGGGAGAAGAGCCGGAATGGTGCATTGCGTTTGAAGATGCCCCGGCAGGCGTTATAGCTGCGACAGATGCAGGAATCGATGTGATTATGGTTCCGGACCTTGTGCAACCGGATGAAGAGACAAGAATGCGTACATGGAAAGTACTACGCTCGTTGGATGAAGCAATCGGGTTGCTTCGAATGGAAACAAGAGAATAAATATTTGAGAAGATGAAATCTATATTGAATAATAAGAGTATCTATGGTATTATATGAACATAAAAGAACAACCGTGAAAGTGGTTGGCCTATAATGAATGTTGAAAATCCACCCAGTCCGCCAAAGACTTTATGAGGGTGGTTTTTCTATGCGCTAAAGTTTTAGTGACAAATCGTATAAATAAATGTCAGTAATGAGAGGATAAACATCCCGAAAGCCATCAAATCCTTGAAGTCAAATTCCTTTTTATCCATCTGCACCACCTCCATTCTATGTAGAATAGAGGCCAGCCACCCTATAACACGGTTGTTCTACATGAAACATAACATAATGTTTCTAGTAATTCAATCATTTAGTTTCAAATTAAAAATTTTTGTATAGTATTACATACTATTTAAACGTATTTTATAATACAAGATTCTATTTTGCTTCCCAACGTCCGGAAGCTCCACAAGGGAGTACTAATCCGTTAGAAGAAACCGGTAGTCCAATCTCCTGTGAGTCTACAGTTCCGTTCCATTTTTTCAATTCTGTTGCTAACATATAAGTCAGGACGGCAGGCGCCAGTCCGGTTGTATAAGAGTTGATAAGGAAGAAGAGAGGATCATCTGAAAGAATCTGCGTACAAAGTTTTACGAGAGGATGAATGGCATCTTCGATTTTCCAAATCTCTCCCTTTGGTCCACGTCCATAAGAAGGTGGGTCCATAATAATAGCATCATAATGATTCCCTCGACGGATTTCCCGTTCTACAAATTTTACGCAATCGTCCACAAGCCAACGAATCGGCGCATCGGAAAGCCCGGAAGAAACTGCGTTTTCTTTTGCCCATGCAACCATACCTTTGGAAGCGTCAACATGTGTAACACTTGCACCTGCAGCGGCTGCAGCTAAAGTAGCGCCTCCGGTATAGGCAAACAGATTGAGTACTTTGATCGGTCTTCCGGCGTGTTTGATCTTCTCAGAAAACCAATCCCAGTTTGTCGCTTGTTCCGGAAATAATCCGGTATGTTTAAAACTAAATGGTTTTAAGTTGAAAGTTAATGTTTTATAATGAATCTGCCATTGCTCAGGCAAATCGAAAAATTCCCATTCGCCGCCGCCTTTTTTGCTTCGGTGATAATGTCCATTCATTTTCTTCCAACCTTTGTGTACTTTCGGAGTATCCCAAATCACTTGAGGATCTGGTCTGACAAGGAGGTAATCTCCCCAACGTTCCAATTTTTCTCCTTTTGAAGAGTCTATGACTTCATATTCTTTCCAGCCATCTGCTATCCACATATGTATTTACCTCATAACTATTTATATTTTCAATGATATTATAGAGGAGAAAAAAGGGAAAGTAAAGGGAAAGCAAAACAGTAAATGGAAAAACGATTTATTTAAAACGATTAGAAGAAAAGAAAAAACAATAATAAGATAATAAGAAAGAAAAAATGGGCAATATGCACGAAAAAAGTAAAATAAAATGTTAATATTATACATATTGACAAAATGAAAAAGTTGTATTATTATCAGGTTACAAGGAAAAAATAAAGAGATTTATTTTTTTTTACACAAATGGAAAAACGTTTTACCAAGAAGAAGAAGGAGGATTAGTATGAAAAACATGATGAAAAAAGCGGTTGCAATCTTTATGGCAGCAACAATGGTAATGGGAATGTTAGCCGGGTGTGGAAGCAGTACCGAAAAGCCAAAAGAAGATGGAGGAAGTAAACAGGAAACTGGAGATAATGGGAAAATGAAAATTGCATTTGTTCCACAGTTAATTGGGATTCCATATTTTACAGCAATGGAAAAAGGCGGACAACAGGCAGCTGAAGATTTAGGTGTAGAATTTCTTTATACAGGAGCTACGCAGGCAAGTGCTACAGAGCAAGTAAAAATTATGGATAGTTTAATTAAACAAGGTGTAGATGCCATGTCACTTTCTGTTTTGGATAGTTCTTCTACAAATCCATATATTGAAAAGGCGCAAGAAGCAGGTATTCCTGTTTATACAAGTGATTCAGATGCACCAGATAGTACTCGTGAATTTTATGTGGCACAAGCGACAGATGAAGCATTGGGACGAACGCTAATGGATCGATTGGCGGCTCAGATTGACGAAAAAGGTCAGATTGGAATTGTTTCAGGAGAATCAACAGCAACTAATTTGAATACTTGGATTTCCTTTATGGAAAAACAGCAAAAGGAAAAATATCCGGATATAGAAATTGTAGATATTAGATATACACAGGGAGGAAGCAGTGAACAAGCTTTAAAACAGGCGCAGGAGTTAATGACAAGATATCCTGATTTAAAGGGGCTCGTAGCTGTTGCTTCTTCTACGATTCCAGGAGTAGCGCAGGCCGTACAGCAAGAAGGTAAGGCAGGTAAAGTAAAAGTAATTGGTTATGGTTCTCCAGCTACTGTAAAACCTTTTATTGATGGAGGTGTTATGGAAGAATCTATTTTATGGGATGCAGAAGAATTAGGATATCTTACGGTATGGGCTGGAAAGATGGTGGCAGAAGGTAAAGAGTTTGAGGAAATAAATGAAATTGAAGGAATTTCAAATCCGGTAACATGGGATGCAGAAAATAAAATATTACTTCTTGGTGATCCGTTGATTATTACGAAAGATAATGTTGACGATTTTGACTTCTAAGATTGATTAAAAATGGGAGACGAATCGTATGGTTCGTCTCTCGTTTTGTGGAGGGAGATGATTTTTTGGCAGAAGAGATTATTTTAAGAGCGGAATCTATAAGTAAATCTTTTGGAGGAGTTAAAGCACTTCAAAATGTAAGTTTTTCTTTGAAAAAAGGAGAGGTTTTGTCTGTAATAGGCGAAAATGGTGCGGGAAAATCTACACTAATGAAGATTATTGCAGGAGCCTTGAAAAATGATAAAGGTAATCTGTATTTTGAAGGTGAAAAATTACAGTTACATTCGCCTCTTGATGCGGTAAAGCAAGGAATATCAATCGTATATCAAGAACCTAATATTTTTGCAGATATGTCTGTTCTTGAAAATATTTTTATGGGTAATGAAGTGGTTAGTCGTAACAAGACAATTATGTGGACAAAGATGTATGAAGAGGCGAAAGAGGCCTTAAAGCTGGTCGGACTATCAGAAAACATTCTTCATCTTACGATGAGTGAATTATCAATCGGAAATCAACAACTCGTTTTAATTGCAAGAGGAATCTATAAAAAATGTAAGATTTTGATTTTAGATGAACCAACTTCTATTTTGAGCCATAATGAATCAGAAAAATTGTTTGAAATTATTGCAGACTTAAAAAGCCGTGGAGTAAGTATCATGTATATAAGTCATAGAATTCCGGAAATTTTGAGAATTTCAGATGATATTATTGTTTTAAGAGACGGTTGTTTGACTGGAACACTTATTCCACAAGAAGTAAGTGAGGAAACAATTATTCAGGCAATGTCAGGACGCAAGATAAATATGAGCGTTTATGAGGAGCATGACCAAGGGAAAGAGCCGATACTGGAAGTGAAAGATATTTCTTATGAGAATACATATCAAAATATTTCTTTTTCTGTAAAACCGGGGCAGATTTTGGGAATGTATGGACTTGTTGGTGCGGGACGTTCAGAGATAGCGAGAGCTATTTTTGGCGAAACGAATGCTCAGAGCGGACAAATATTATTTGAAGGAAAAGATATTACGCGAGATGGAATTAATAAAGCCATTGAGAATAGAATTTTTTACGTGCCGGAGGATAGAGGTGCACAAGGATTATTTGATATTCATCCGGTCAGAGATAATATGAGCGTGTCCTTTTTGGACAATCTCTCCAATAAGTTTGGAATGATCGATAAGAAAAAAGAAAAGAAAACGGTACAGGATAATATAGAGAAATATAGTATTAAGACACCAAATCAGAATATCAGTGTCAATAGTCTGAGTGGGGGAGGTCAACAGAAGGTTTTGATATGCAGATGGTTGCTTGAAGAGCCGAAAGTATTAATTCTTGATGAACCTACACGAGGCATTGATGTTATGACAAAGGCAGAAATTCACAAATATGTAATTGAACTTGCAAAATCAGGCGTGGCAGTCATTGTTATTTCTTCGGATTTACCAGAGGTTATGGAACTGAGTGATAATATTATTACCCTTTATAAAGGGGAAATTACTGCCAGATTTGATAGAGAAACAGTGACAGAAGAAGATATCTTGAAAAATGCATTGAATCTGAATGCGGAATAGGAGGAAAGTATGAGTATAAAAGAGGCGGTTTATACATGGATTGACAAGAATCAGGATGAAGTAGTAACACTTCTTCAGAAGTTAATTAAAGAGCCAAGTGTGAATCCATATTTTGATGAAGAAAAAGATTATATGCAGGAAGGAAAGGCACAAGAAGTCTTAAAAGAATATCTGGAAGAAATGGGGATGGAGGCAGAATATTCTTATCCGAATGCACAAGAACTTTCAAAATATGAAGGAAAGCCGGGATATTATGCGGATCATACATTTGAAGACAGGCCAAATCTCTTTGCAAAGTTAAAAGGAACCGGTGGTGGAAAATCTATGATGA
Organism: uncultured Lachnospiraceae bacterium; assembly: GCA_900550235.1. Taxonomy (GTDB): domain Bacteria; phylum Bacillota; class Clostridia; order Lachnospirales; family Lachnospiraceae; genus Faecalimonas. Next base: position 37,567 of record URRQ01000006.1, on the reverse strand, counting down.
TGTCTGGACACATAGATGTAGTACAAAGAGGAAGCAAATGGACAAAAGATCCATTTGGGGCAGAAATTGTGGATCATAAATTGTATGGGCGAGGCGCAGTAGATATGAAAGGCGGAATTGCTGCGATGACAGTAGCTCTAAAGGCAATCAAAGAAAGTGGAATCCGGTTAAAAGGAGACGCAATGATAGGAACTGTTGTAGATGAAGAGGCGGGAGGAATGGGAACATTGGCCTTGGTTGCAAAAGGGTATCGGGCGGATGGATGTCTGATAACAGAGCCTACACATTTAAATATTGCACCGCTTTGTAGAGGAATTTTATGGGGGAAACTTACAATCGAAGGAAGGGCCGGACATATTGAACTGAAGCAGGGAGATTTCCGAACCGGAGGAGCTGTGGATGCAATTGATAAGGCATCTCTTTATTTAGAACATTTTAGAAGACTGAATAAAGAATGGTCAGTGAGAAAGGAACATAAGTATCTTCCGATTCCGTGTCAGATCCACATCGCGCAGTTTGAAGCGGGAGAATACCCAACGACGTTTGCAAACAGAGCGGTATTGACCTTTAATGCACAATATTTGCCGTCAGAGAAAGACGAGAATGGTCTTGGATCAAAGGTTAAAAAGGAAATCGAAGATTATGTAAAAGCGGTAGCGATGACAGATCCATGGCTCAAAGATAATGTACCGGAAATTGAATGGTTGATTGATGCAGATTGCGGAGAAACGTTGGATGATCAGCCGTTTTTCCAGACCGTAAGAGATAGTGCTAAGGAAGTGAATCCACTTTCAAAAGTAGAAGGAATTTGTTGTCATACAGACATGGGCTGGTTCTGCAATGTGGGAATTCCAACATTAAATATTGGACCTGGAGATCCGAGACTGGCGCATCAAGCAGATGAATACGTAGAAATAGAAGAGCTGGTAACTTGTACAAAGATGATAGCATCTATTTTATTGGATTGGTGTGGAGTCGAAGAAGCATAATAATGGGGGTGAGCTAAGTGTTCAAAAAATATGTTCCAAAACCGGGAAGGAGAGAATATGTCACATTCCTTTTACTGATCGCTGAAATTATTTTGTTTGGAATATTAGCACCAAATTTCTTGACGGTAGATAATATGATTCGGGTCATTCAAAATAATGCAGAGATTGCAATGGTAAGTATTGGAATGACCATTGTGATGCTTCTGGGAGGAATTGACTTATCCGTTGGTTCTGTGATGGGAGTTATCGCAATTGTCATTGGATATATGCTTCAGGCAAAAGTAAATATTTTTATAATTGTAATTACTGCCATTGGAATTGGAATCGCAGTTGGATTTGTAAATGGTTTTTTAGTAGCGAAGTTTAATATTCCGGATATGATTGTAACGATTGCAACTATGAATATTTGGAAAGCTGTGATTTTTGCATTACTTGGTGGAAAATGGCTGACAGGATTGAATCCAAGTTGGGCTGTAGTGTCCAGGGCAAAATTTTTAGGAATTCCGGTATTACTGCTTTTGATTATAGCTGTCTATGCAGTTTTCTATTATTTTCTTATGTATAGAAGATTTGGACGCTATATTTATGCGACAGGATGCAATCCGCAATCAGCGAACTTGAGTGGTATTAATGTAAAGAAAATTAAGTTGATCTCGTATTGCATATCGGGAGGAATTGCGGCAATTGCTGCTATGCTTTACATCGCGAGAATGGGAAGTGTAGAGATGACAATTGGTTCGGATCTTCCAATCGCTTGTATTGCTGCAGTAACAATTGGGGGAACTGGTGCTAAAGGAAATGGAAAAAGAGGAAGTGTAATAGGAACACTTGCTGGAGTTCTATTTATTGCCTTTTTAAAAAATGGTATTGTAATACTCGGAATTCCATCATTGCTGGAAAATTGTTTTATAGGTCTTTTGATTGTGATTTCTGTGCTGTTTGATGCAGTAACAAATGGAAAGATAAGAAAGAGAAATAAGGAGGTAACAGCATGAAAAAGATAGCATTTTCTATTGCGAAGAGCAGAACAAAATTTTTGCTGTTGCTGTTTGTGGTGGAGCTTATTGTATTATCGTTAATCAGTCCTTACTTTTTTGATATGAATAATTTGATGCAGGTAACACAATTTGGAGCCTCATTGACATTGTTGTCATTAGGGGAAGCTCTCGTAATGATTGCAGGTCGTGATGGAATTGATATTTCTATTGGATCAACAATGAGTCTGTCAGGAGTTTTTTTTGGATTGGCTGTGATGAATGGTGCAGGAATTTTTACGGCTACAATTATCACACTTGTATGTGGAGTTTTACTTGGAACTATTAATGGAATATTGATCGCAGTAGCGAAAGTTCCAGCACTAATTGCAACATTGGGAACACAATATATATATGGTTCACTAGCACTTTATCTGACAGGTGGAATTCCAATCAGTGGATTTCCGGATAGCTTCAAAATGTTGTCGTTAGAAAGTACGTTTGGTATACCGAATCAGATTTTATTTGTAGTCGTTCCGGTAACGGTACTTGTCTTTGTCCTTGTCTATAAGATGAAGTTCGGACGCCGTGTCTATTTGATGGGAACAAATTTTGAAGCAGCAAAATATACAGGAATTAAAGAGAAGAAAGTCAGAATGTATGTCTATATACTTGCAGGAGTTCTTGCATCGATCAGTGCAATTATTAACAATTCATGGCTTATGACAGCGAGAGCAGATGCCGGAACAGGAATGGAAATGCAGGCAATTACAGTGGCGGTACTAGGTGGTATCGGTGTTGCAGGAGGAGTCGGACATTTGGGTGGAGTTTTGATCGGTGTTGTAATTATTACAATGATGAATTCAGGACTTCAAATTGCAAATATCAATTCGGTATGGCAGCTTGCAGCTTTAGGATTTATCTTAATTCTTGCCATTATCTTAAATCATACGATGGCAAAATTCGTAGCAAATGTAGAGAAAAACAGAGAGTAAAAGGAGGAAGATCATGAGTAAAAAAATACTACTTGCAGGAGAATCATGGATGAGTTACACAACTCATGTGAAAGGATTTGACAGTTTTTATACGTCAACATATGAGACGGGAGAAAAATGGTTAAAGGAAGCGCTTGAAGAGGCGGGATATGAAGTGGAATTTATGCCGAATCATATTGCGGCAGAAGCGTTCCCTTATACGGTAGAAGAATTAAAGAACTACGATTGTGTCATTTTATCTGATATTGGAGCAAATACACTTCTTCTTCCGGTTGAAACATTTACGAAGAGTATCAAGAAACCGGACAGAACAAAAGTGATTCGTGATTATGTTTTGGAAGGTGGAGCGCTATTAATGGTTGGAGGATATTTGACATTCTCCGGTGTGGATGCAAAAGGAAAATGGCATGATACGGCAGTTCAGGAAGTGCTTCCGGTAGACGTGTTGACAGTAGATGATAGAATGGAACATTGTGATGGAATTCGTCCAGTGACGGTAAAGGCTCATGAATCTCTTGACGAGATTCAAGGAGAATGGCCAGAGGTCCTCGGATATAATAAGACCATCGCAAAACCAGAGTCTTGTGTTCCTGTGTTGGTCGGTGAAGATCCGTTTATTGCATTTGCAGAGTATGGCAAAGGAAGAAGTGCCGTGTTTACCTCAGACTGTGCTCCACACTGGGCACCACCAGAGTTTTGTGAATGGTCTGAATATAAGAAGGTTTGGAAAGGAATCTTAAACTGGTTAGTAAAATAATGGAGAAAACGACTGTCCTGGTTATGGGGCAGTCTTTTTAGAAGAGGAGACGCGCATGACAAAAGAATTGTGGTTATTGGAAAAAATACTTTCTATTTCTAGTATAAATGGTGAAGATAATGAATGTAAAATTGCGGAATTTATCTATCAATATCTGAAGGAAAATAATGTAGAAGTAACAATACAGTATATTGATGATAGGCATGCCAATGTGTTGGCTACGGTTCCGGGAAAAAGCAGGCAGACAGTTATCTGGAATGGACATCTGGATACAGTGCCTTATGGTGAAATCGAAGAGTGGGATACAGATCCGAAAATTCCGAAAGAAAAAGAGGGAAAGATATATGCGAGAGGTGCAAGTGATATGAAAAGTGGTCTTGCGGCCATGGTATATCTTTTGGGAGAAATTGGGATGAGTGGAAAAAAGCCGGAAAATACAATTTACTTTTTAGGCACGTGTGATGAGGAGAAAGGCGGAATCGGAGCGGAAAAGATATTAGAACAGAATGCTATGCCGGAAGCAGAACTCCTGTTGATTGGAGAACCGACGGGATGTCGCCTTGGTGTGGCGCAGAAGGGATGCCTTTGGACAGAAATTTCTGTTCAAGGTATCACAAGTCACGGAGCATACCCTTGGGAGGGATGTAATGCAATAGAATATGGAATAGAAATGTTTCTTCATTTGAAGGAATGGATCGAAAGGTTCGAACATGATATTCTTGGGAACGCAACGGTTCAGGTTACAATGGTAAATGGTGGGGTTGCTCCGAATATGACGCCGGATTGTGCGAAATTTTTGCTGGATATCAGAACGGTTCCCGGTTTGGATGTACAGATGGTTTTAAAGAAAATAGAAAAAATAGGAGAAGAGTTGTATGTGAAATCTGGGCGTCGCGTTGGATTTGATGTGCAGGTTTTGAATGAACGTAGGGCAATAGAACTGGTGGAAGAGAATGTATGGCTTAAATATTTTAAGGAGTGTCTGGAGCAGGAAGGGGAGAAACCGGAAGAGATTGGAATTAATTATTTTACGGATGCCTCTATCTTGACCAGGAGATGCAAAGAGATGGCGGTCCTTTTATTTGGGCCGGGAGAACCGCATATGGCACATAAACCGAATGAATATGTAGAAATAGAAAAATATAAAGAATATATAAGATTATTATGCCGAATTTTTGATATTAGCTACCCTAAAATTGGAAAATAATGTATAATAATTCATTATATAAATTATGGGATGGAGTAGATCGGATTGAGAACAACGATTAAAGATATAGCGAACTATACAGGCTTTTCGGTAACGACAATTTCTTTGGTTTTGAACGGAAAAGCTTACAAAATTCCAAAGAGTACAAAGGACATCATATTTGATGCAGTAGAGAAATTAAACTATCGACCGAATCAGATAGCGGTAGGACTTGTAAAGAAACGAACAAAGACAATCGGACTTGTAATTTCCGATGTCAGTAACGTCTTCTTTTCTAATCTGGCAAAAGGAGTCGAAGACGAGTGCAGAAGGAATGGATGGAATTTGATCCTTTGTAATACAAATGATATGCATAAAAGAGATTTAGAGTATATACAGGTGTTGGCGGATAAAGGAGTGGATGGAATTCTATTCTGTATGTCTTTGGATAGTGACAAGAAGAAAGCATTAGAGAGTGTGAAACTGATGGAAAAACTGAAGGTTCCATTTGTGATGATAGACCGTTTTCTCGAAGAAGCGGAGTGCTGTTCTGTCATTGTAAATCACAGAAGTGGAGGGTATGCGGCAACCAAACACCTTTTGGAACTTGGACATCGAAATATAGCATGTGTGGCAGGGCCTTCGGCGCTGGAAGATTCACAACACAGATTAAAAGGATACAAGGAAGCATTGGAAGAATTTGGGGTTCCTTATGATCCGGATCTGATATATGAAGGAAATTACGATAGAAAGAGTGGAGTGGAGGCGGTAGAATATATTCTGGGCCTTCCAAAGAAAGTAACTGCAATATTTTCTTTTAATGATATGTCAGCGTATGGAGTGTATAATGGTTTAAAACATCATGGTTATCTGATACCTAAAGATATGTCTCTTGTGGGATATGATGATATATTTTTTTCGGAAATATTAGACGTGCCACTCACAAGTGTGAACCAGCCGGTTTATGATATGGGGGTTGAGGCTGTACAGCAGATTATTAGTGAGATCGACAGCGGAGTGAACTCTAAAAAGTGTATTACTTTTCAACCGAAATTGATTGTGCGTGACAGTACAGCGGAATATGGAGAAAAGTAGGGGATTGCGCATTTTGCGCAATCTTTTTTATGGGTGAAAAAGAGGTTTACCTTTTGTCAAAACAATGATAGAATGTTTCTATAAGTGTGGAAGGTGGGATCTCCAAATTTATGAAAGATAGAAAGGTGAAATGAACATGGTAACAGTAAATGCAATGGGCGACAATTGCCCAATCCCGGTAATTAAGACAAAAAAAGCGATGCAGGAGATTACAGGGCCTGAAGTGATCGAAGTGCTGGTGGACAACGAAATCGCGGTACAGAATGTGACAAAGATGGCAACAAGCGAAGGTGGTGTTGTAACGTCTGAGAAAGTGGCAGAGAAGGAATTCAAGGTTACGATCCAGATGAACGGAGCGATCGTGCCATCAGAAGAAGAGGCAAGCTGCACACCGGATAAGAGGGACAACACAGTTGTTGTAATCGCTTCCGACCGCATGGGCGCAGGCAACGATGAACTTGGAAAAGTTTTGATCAAGGGATTTATTTTCGCAGTGACACAGTTAGACAAGCTTCCGAAGGCAATGCTTTTCTACAATGGCGGAGCAACACTTACTGCGGAAGGCTCTGATTCTCTGGAAGATTTAAAACATCTGGAAGCGCAGGGCGTTGAGATTATGACTTGCGGAACATGTCTGAACTATTACGGACTGACAGACAAGCTTTCAGTAGGAACAGTAACCAATATGTACAGCATCGTAGAGACAATGGCCGGTGCAACAAAAATTATCCAACCTTAATATTGGAAGAGAGGAGAGAGGAAACGAATATGAAATCAGATATCAAATTAACACAGATGACAAAAGCTGCAGGGTGAGCCGCTAAAATAGGTCCTGAGACCCTTGCCCAGGTACTGGGTAAGCTGCCAAAATTCCAGGATGACAACCTTTTGGTTGGTATCGAAACATCAGACGATGCAGCGATTTACAAAGTGACGGATGACATTGCAATGATTCAGACAGTCGACTTCTTCACTCCGATTGTGGACGATCCCTATATGTTTGGACAGATTGCAGCAGCCAATTCTTTGAGCGATGTATATGCGATGGGTGGCGAACCAAAGATTGCGCTTAATATTGTTGGATTTCCAAATTGTCTGGATCCGGCGATTCTTGGAGAGATTTTAGCAGGCGGTGCTGCAAAGGTAAAAGAAGCAGGAGCTGTTCTCGTGGGAGGACATTCCGTGCAGGATGACGAACCGAAGTACGGACTTTGCGTATCCGGTTTTGTACATCCGGATAAGATTTTTAAAAACTACGGTTGTAAGCCGGGAGATGTGTTGATTCTTACAAAGCAGATTGGAAATGGTATTGTAAATACGGCAATCAAAGCAGAGATGGCTTCGGAAGAAGCGATCAAAGAAGTGACGATCTCCATGGCATCCTTGAACAAGAAAGCGAAAGAAGTTGTGGAAAATCATAATGTAACTGCGTGTACGGATATCACAGGCTTTGGACTTTTGGGGCACTGTGTGGAGATGGCGGTTGCAAGTGATGTGACTTTTGAAATTCATGTCAATGATATTGCGTATATCCGGGATGCGATTTCCTATGCGAAAATGGGACTTGTTCCGGCAGGGGCTTACAAGAACCGCGGATATTCTTGTCATCAGGTTGATATGACTCAAGTGGAGGAACATTTTGTGGACCTTCTGTATGATCCACAGACGTCTGGAGGACTGCTTATTAGTGTTCCGGCTGAGGAAGTAGATGATATCATGAAAGAATTTGAAGAAAAGAAGATGGAGACGAAAGTATCCATCATTGGAAAGGTAGTAGAAAAGGGCGATAAACTTATTCGCCTGAGATAAACAGGAACCAAAATGAATAAGAACATGTTATTTAGAAACATACCAAAAGTGGACGTTCTTTTGGAAGAGGAACATATTAAAAATGCCATCTGCCTTTATGGAAGAGAGATGGTAGTGGAAGGAATCCGAGAAGAGATGGAAGCGCTTCGGGATTTTATCAAGTCTTGTGAAAAAGAAGAGGAAGCAAGAAGACGCATCGAGAATCTTGTACCGGATATCGTGCGTCATGTAGCGCAGATACATAGACCGGATATGCGTCCGGTAATCAATGGATCGGGAACGATTCTTCATACAAATCTCGGAAGGGCTCCGATCAGTCAGGAACATATGGAGTATGTCACATCCGTTGCGACGGGATACTCGAATCTGGAGTATGATTTGGAAGGTGGGAAACGCGGTGAGCGTTATTCCCATTTTGAAGAAATTTTGTGTAAGATTACGGGAGCTGAGGCTGCCATGGCAGTCAACAATAATGCGGCTTCTGTCATGCTGATTTTAAGTACGCTTGGAAAAGGGAAAGAAGTAGTTGTATCCCGTGGGGAACTTGTGGAAATCGGTGGAAAATTCCGGGTTCCGGATGTGATGGAACAAAGCGGAGCGAAGCTGGTGGAAGTCGGAACGACGAATAAGACACATTTTACGGACTATGAGGATGCGATTACAGAAGAGACAAGCGCGCTTCTTAAGGTACATACGAGCAATTACCGTATTGTAGGGTTTACGGACACGGTTCCGATTGCAGAACTTGTCCCTCTCGGAGAAAAGTACGATATCCCGGTTGTGGAAGATTTGGGAAGCGGCGTGCTTATTGATCTTGCGAAATACGGATTGGAACATGAACCGACGGTGCAGGAGTCTATTCAAGCTGGGGCAGATGTCGTATGCTTTAGTGGAGATAAATTGCTTGGAGGGCCGCAGGCGGGAATCATCATCGGGAAAAAGAAATACATTGACCGTATGAAGAAGAATCAGCTTACGAGAGCGCTTCGTATCGACAAATTTACGGCGACAACGTTGGATGTGGTATTGCGTGAATATCTGTCTGAAGAGAAGGCGATTCAGAATATTCCTGTACTTCGTATGATTACGGAATCTTTGGAAGAAGTAACGAAAAAGGCGAGAACGCTTTCGCGTATGCTGAAAGCGGAGAAATTCGCAGCGGATATCCGCGTGGAAGCATGCGAATCTCAGATCGGAGGAGGCTCGCTTCCATTGGAGAGGATTCCGAGTATGTCAGTTACGGTGAAGCCGTCAGCTATTTCGACGGCAGAACTGGAAGAAAGAATGCGTCATCTTCCGGTTCCGATTATACCAAGAACAACAAATGACAAAGTTGTGATGGATGTACGCACAGTAGAACGCAGATTCTTTAAGACGATTGTGAAGCAGTTAAAAGAATATGACGTTTTTGAAGAAAACTGCCTGATTAGAAGATAAATAGAAAGGCTATCAGATATGAAAAATATCATCATTGGTACCGCGGGTCATATTGACCACGGAAAAACAACGCTGATCAAAGCTTTGACAGGACGAAATACAGATCGATGGGAAGAAGAACAGAGACGAGGAATCACAATTGATCTTGGTTTTACATATTTTGATTTGAAAAGTGGAGATCGAGTTGGAATCATAGATGTTCCGGGACATGAAAAATTTATCAACAATATGGTTGCAGGTGTCGTAGGCATGGATCTTGTTATGCTCGTGATCGCTGCGGATGAAGGAATCATGCCGCAGACGAGGGAGCATGTGGACATTCTCGGACTTCTGGGAATTGAAAAGAGTATTATCGTTCTGAATAAATGTGATATTGTGGATGAAGAGTGGCTAGAACTTGTGGAAGAAGAAGTGAAGGAAGAGCTGGAAGGCACATTCCTTGAGGACGCTCCTGTCATGAAGGTTTCGGCAGCCACAGGCCAGGGAATTGAAGAACTGAAAGATATGATTGAGCATCTGACTTCAGACGAGGTGGTGCAGAAAGATACAAACACCATTCCGCGACTCCCGATTGACCGTGCGTTCAGCATGTCCGGATTCGGAACGGTCATCACGGGAACGCTTCTTGCAGGAAGCATTACAAAAGAAGATACGCTAGAAATGTATCCGATTGGGAAAGAGTGTAAGATTCGAAGTATTCAGGTACACGGGCAACCGGTAGAGAGATGCTATGCGGGACAGCGTGTAGCAATCAATCTTTCCAATATTAAGAAAAGTGAGATTAAGAGAGGTTGTGTGCTGGCTCCGCCAAACAATATGAAGAATACGATGATGCTTGATGTGAAGATGAATATTTTACCGTCTTCCATGCGTATCTTGACAAATCATTCGAGGCTGCATTTGTTTACGGGAACAAGTGAAGTGCTTTGTCGTGCTGTCCTTCTCGATAAGGAGGAAATCGGTCCGGGAGAGAGCGGTTATGTACAACTTCGTCTGGAGGAAGAAATTGCGCTTCGAAGAGGGGATAAGTTTATTGTCCGATTCTATTCTCCGATGGAAACCATCGGTGGAGGAGTTGTGCTTGAGCCGAATCCGACAAAGAAAAAGCGTTTTCAGCAAGAGACGATCGAGGAATTGAAGAGAAAGGAATCCGGCTCTTCGGAAGACATCATTGAGATGCATATCCATAACTGTAAAGATTCCATGATGACGGTAGCAGAACTTGCGAAGATTACAGCTCTTTCTTTAGAAGAAGTGACAGAAGACGTAACGTCTCTTGAAACTCAGGGAATGATAAAAGTTTTTCATATGAAGAAAGACAGTTATACATGGCATTCGTCAAATGACAAAGCATTTCAAACGGAATTGGTGGAAAAACTCTCGGATTATCATGAAAAACATCCATATCGATATGGTATGCAAAAAGCAGAAATTCACAATACGTTTTTGAAAAAGGTGAAACCGACGGTGTTCGATCTGTATATTGATAATCTTGTGGAAGAGGGAGTGATTAAAAGGCATAATGAATTTTTGAGTTTGCCGAGTCATGAGATCAAAAAAGATGCACTTTATGAGAAGACGGAAAAGAAACTTCTTGAAGTGTTTGAAACGGCTCAATTGGATTTCCCTAAATTATCAGAAGTTGATATGGGCGGAATTGAGAGTGATGTAATAGATGATATCCTTCTTTTGCTTATGGAGGAAGGAAAAATCATCAAATTAGGAGAAGAGTTGTACACATTGACTCCTTATATCGAAAATTCCAAAAAAATCATACAAGGGCTATTGAGTCAAAAAGATTTGATCACTATGGGAGAAATCCGCGATGCTCTTGAGACGAGTCGAAAGAATGCCAAACTGATCGTAGAATATATGGATAGTATCAAAGTTACGAAAAGAAATGGAACAGAAAGTGAAAGGGTAGCGTACTAATGAACTTAAAACAGTTAGAAGCGTTTGTACGCGTTTCAGAAAGAAGGAGCTTTTCGAAAGCTGCGAAAGAACTTTTTCTTACACAGCCAACTGTAAGCGCACATATATCTTCTTTGGAAAAAGAACTGGATGCAAGACTGTTTGTGAGGAACACAAAAGAAGTGGATCTTTCCGAAGATGGGAAAAAGTTATATGATTATGCAAAACAAATGGTAGATTTAGAGCATAAAATCGAAGATGCGTTTCATGGAGACAAAGAACACGAACAGCAATGTATTACAATTGCAGCTTCTACAGTACCGGCTCAATATCTTTTGCCACAGATTTTGGCAAGATTTAATGAGAAATATCCGAAAGAGCAGTTTAGAATCAGCGAAGCAGACAGTACACAGGTTGTAGAGCAGGTGTTGAATCGGACAATAGATGTCGGACTTACCGGAACTGTTTTGGAAAAGAAACATTGTGTGTATATTCCGTTTTATGAGGATGAACTGATTATAATTACACCAAACAACGAGCGGTATAGGAAGTTTCGTGAAGATGGAATGATCACAAAATGGATTGCGGACGAGCCGCTTATCATGCGGGAAGAAGGATCCGGAACACGAAAAGAAGCAGAGAAGCAGCTGCGCAAGAGTGGGATTGACATTTCTTCATTAAATGTGGTGGCAAGTATTGAGAATCAAGAAGCAATCAAACGTTCTGTTGAAAATGGGATGGGCGTATCTATTATTTCTCGACTTGCGGCGCAAAAGGATATTGAAAACGGTTTGTTGTTGGGGTTTGATCTGCCGGCAGGCGATCGAGTGAGAAACATTAACATCGTTTACAATAAAGGTATTCGTTTGTCGGGGGCGACGGAACGATTTATTCGTACGGTAAGAGAAGTATATTGTGAATAAAAACAAGGGCCTGTTTATAGGAAAAATCTATAGACAGGTTCTTTTTATAAAGATTTTCAATTAGACTCTAAGTCATAAGAAGAGTACAATTGTAATGGGAATATTGATGAAAATGAGAGGATGATATGATGATATATATGGATAATGCTGCAACAACAATGCACAAGCCGGAATGTGTGATCGAAGCGGTATCAGCAGCGATGCACTCCATGGGGAATGCTGGAAGAGGAGCGCATGCGGCATCGTTAGATGCATCTCGTACAATTTACGGAACGAGAGAAGAGCTTGCAAACTTTTTTCACGCAGAGAGCCCGAAACAGATTGTTTTTACCAGCAATTCTACAGAAAGTTTGAATACGGCAATTCGGGGAACAATCGAAGCCGGAGATCATGTGATTACCACAGAGATGGAGCACAATTCGGTGCTCAGACCATTGTATGATTTAGCTGATCATGGCGTGGAAGTTACAATTCTTCCTGCAGATGAGACGGGAATGATCTGTTATGATGATTTTGAAAAAGAGATTCGACCGAATACAAAAGCAATTGTTTGTACAAACGGCTCAAATCTTACCGGTAATATGATCGATGTGAAACGAGTTGGAGAGATTGCGAAAAAGCATGGTCTTTTATTTATCGTAGATGCATCGCAGACTGCCGGAGTGTATGAAATCGATGTACAGGACATGCAGATTGATATTCTCTGCTTTACGGGACACAAAGGACTTTTGGGACCACAGGGAACGGGAGGCATGTATGTTCGTAGTGGACTTTCGGTGAAACCGTTAAAATGCGGAGGAAGCGGAGTTGATACTTACAACACACATCACCCGAAAGAAATGCCTACTGCACTAGAAGCGGGAACGCTAAATGGCCATGGAATTGCAGGACTTGGAGCCGGGGTCGGTTATATTGTGGAAAATGGAATCGACAAATTGCGTGAAAAAGAATTGGACATGATGTGGAAATTTTATAACGGAGTAAAGGATATTCCGGGAGTGAAAGTGTATGGAGATTTCCAAACGAAAAGACGTTGTCCGATTGTTGCTCTGAATATTGGGGATTATGATTCTTCTGAAGTGAGTGATGAACTCCTTATGACATATGATATTTCAACGCGTCCAGGTGCTCATTGTGCGCCGCTTATGCACAAAGCGCTTGGAACGGTGGAACAAGGGGCGGTGAGATTTAGTTTTTCTCATTTCAACACGGATGAAGAAGTTGAGATTGCGATCAAAGCAATCGAAGAATTATCTAAAGATGAGTAACTTAAGGAGGAACAGAGAATGAATTTATCAGATTCAAAAGTCAAATTAGGAATTGCCGGCGTTGTATGCGGCCTCGTCGGCGTAGTGCTTGCTATGCAGGGAAATCCGGGAAACATGGCAATTTGTATTGCGTGTTTCATTCGTGATATCGCCGGATCGCTTGGAATGCATCAGGCGGCTGTTGTACAATATGCAAGACCGGAAATTATTGGTATTATCTTAGGGGCATTTATCATTTCTGTTGTAACAAAAGAGTATCGTTCAACAGCAGGATCATCTCCGATGATTCGTTTTGTCCTTGGAATGATCATTATGATCGGTTCTTTATTATTCCTTGGATGTCCGCTTCGTATGGTAATCCGTATGGCAGCAGGAGACTTGAATGCGTATGTTGCGCTCGTAGGTTTCGTGTTGGGTATTGGAACCGGAATTATTGCGTTGAAGAAAGGCTTCAGCCTTGGACGTTCTCATGAGACGCACAAAATGAGCGGCGCAGTTTTACCGGCGCTTATGGTAGGTCTTTTAATTATGATTCTTGTCGGAACACCGTTATTGATTACAAGTGAAAAAGGACCTGGAAGTATGCATGCGCCAATTATCGTTGCACTTGTAGGTGGATTGATCTTCGGTGCATTCGCACAGAAATCAAGAATGTGTTTCGCAGGAAGTATCCGCGATATTATCTTAATGAAAAATTTCGACTTATTTACAGTAATTGCAGGATTATTTGTTGTAATGTTGGTATTTAATGTTGTGACAGGAAACTTTGCATTTAGCTTTGTAGGAAAACCGGTTGCACATTCTCAGCATATTTGGAACATCCTTGGAATGTATATTGTAGGTTTTGCGGCAACACTTGCAGGTGGATGTCCACTTCGCCAGTTAGTGCTTGCAGGTCAGGGATCTTCTGATGCAGCAGTTACTGTAATGGGATTGTTTGTTGGAGCAGCTCTTTGCCACAACTTAAAGCTTGCATCTGCAGCAGCAGCGCCTGCAACAGCAGAGGCAGCAGAAGTGATCGGCGGACCGGCAATTCAAGGACAGATTGCAGCAGTAATCTGTATTGTCGTGCTCTTCGTGATCGCGTTTGGCGGTAATAAGAGAAGTACAAAATAATATAGAAATCAGATAGAATATGTGTTATTCTAAGAAAGTGGGGAAATAATATGAAAGAAGTAGATGCAAGAGGACTTTCTTGTCCGGAACCGTTAATGTTGACAGCTGAGGCGTTAAAATCAACAAACGGGCCTGTGAAGGTACTGGTCAGTGAACCTCACCAGAAGACCAATGTAGAAAAATTTGCAAAAGATCATGGAAGAAAAGCAACTTCTACAGAGAAAGGCTCAGAATTCGAAATTGTAATTGAATAATATGAGAAAGAAAGAATTAAAATTAATCGTTACATTCCATACAACAGCAGATGCGATGGCAATGGAAAAGGCTTGTAAAGAGCATGGAGTAGCGGGAAGATTGATCCCGGTTCCAAGAACAATTTCTGCAGGATGTGGATTGTCATGGTGTGCGGAGCTTGAGGAAAGAGAGAATATAAAAAAGGTCATGCATACAGTTGGAATTGAAGAAGAAGAAATTCATGAGTGCATGGTATAGAAAGAGAAGGGACTTGAGTCCCTTCTTTTTTGTGTCCAGGAAGAAAAGTATGCTTGTATACTCAGTTTATTTGATTGGCAACATTGTTAAAATATGTGCAAAGTGCACAAATATAGAAAACACCTATAAGCGTCAAAGCCTATGAAATGGTAAAATGCACAAAATAGGCAGGTGAAATGTGCTGAAATTAGGTAAAGTGGAGTAAAAACGTTGCGATTTTTATCCGAATCGGCTATTATATAGCTATAATAAATATCTATGGGATATATAGATAAGAGGAGGGATTTGTTAATGGATTTTAATCAACTCGTACTAACAATCAATGGTTTCCTTGCTGACAAACTTCTTGTTGTCGCGCTTGTAGGTGTAGGCCTTTGGTTTACAATTAACCTCGGATTTGTCCAAGTGCGTGGATTTGGTGAAGCATGGAGAAGAACATTCGGTGGAATGTTCAAAAAATCCGGTAAAGCCGGTGCAGACGGTATGTCTTCGTTTCAGGCTCTTGCAACAGCGATTGCAGCTCAGGTAGGTACAGGTAACCTTGCCGGTGCGGCAACAGCGATTGCAGTAGGTGGACCTGGAGCAATCTTCTGGATGTGGGTAAGCGCATTCTTCGGTATGGCAACAATCTATGCCGAGGCTCTTATGGCTCAGAAGTTCAAAAAAGTTGGTGATGATGGTACAGTAACAGGTGGTCCTGCTTACTACATCAGAGCAGCATTCCCGAATGGATTTGGTAAAGTGCTTGCGGTAATCTTCTCAGTATTGATTACACTTGCTCTTGGATTCATGGGTAACGCAGTACAGTCTAACTCAATTGCAGATGCGTTTAAGACAGCATTTAATATCCCACCAGTAGTTGTTGGTGTTGTTGTTGCAGCAATTGCGTTATTCGTATTCGTAGGTGGTATCGGACGTATCGCATCTCTTACAGAAAAGATCGTTCCAATCATGGCAGCATTTTATATTATCGGATCTTTGGTTGTAATCATTGCGAACGGTAAATACTTAGGAACAGCTGTATCAAGTATCTTCGTAGGCGCATTCAACCCACAAGCAGTACTTGGCGGTGGATTTGGTTATGTAATCTCAAGAGCGTTATCAAAAGGTGTTGCTCGTGGATTATTCTCTAACGAAGCTGGTATGGGTTCTACGCCTCATGCACATGCGGTAGCTAAAGTTGATCATCCTGCAGAACAGGGTTATGTAGCTATGATGGGTGTATTTATTGATACATTCGTAATCTTAACATTAACAGCACTTGTTATCTTAACAAGCCACTGTGCAGTTACAGGTGGACTTCTTCCGCAGGTAACGGCAGCAGGTACAGTTGTAGAAGGTGGATTAACAGGAACAGCGCTTACACAGGCAGGTTTCTCTGCGGTATTCGGTAAATTTGGTGAGATCTTTATTGCAATTTGTATGTTCTTCTTCGCATTCTCAACAATTATCGGATGGTACTTCTTTGGCGAAGCAAACATCAAATATATGTTTGGATCAAAAGCAGTTAAAATTTACGCAGTACTCGTTGCTGTATGTATCGCAGCTGGTTCTGCTCAGAAAGTTGAATTAATCTGGAATATGTCAGACTGCTTCAACAGTGCAATGGTAATCCCGAACGTGATCGGCCTTGTTGCTTTGACAGGAGTTGTTAAGAAAGTACATAAAGATTACCAGCAGAATTTCAAACCAAAACAGAAAAATAAATAAAAGATTTTGGTTGAAAAAAACAGAAAAGTATGGTAAAATTCATACTTGTTATAGAGAAACTTAATATAGCTATAGATGTGGGTAGATTTTTTCTATGAGAGAACTCGTTTGAGTCGCCGAAGATGCAAATCGGTTTCGTTTAAAAACTGGTGAAACTTTCAGGCAAAAGGAGTAGAAAATGGACCATACTCTGAACTTAGTGTTGTATAGATCAATACGAGAACAGGTGGGACGGCATAGAGCAAGGATTTGCAACAACCGTTCCACCTTTTTATTAAAAAAATATTACAAAAACAAATTCCTGGATATAAGAGTGAATGAAGGCATAGATATGAAGAACGATTTTATAATAATTACAAATAATCCGTTAGTAAAAGAAAAGTTAGGCGATGAGTATGAAGTGGATTTTATGGAAATTTCATACGAAGAAGTATTGAAAAAGGTACGTGGTTTTGTGTATAATAAACATGAGCTACTTACACATCCATTATCAGGAAGTGTGAAACCAAATGAAACACCATATAAATCGATTATGGTGTCAAAAGAACCAAAAGAACATTATAATGTGGAATCTATGCATATCATTGACAGAGCGATTTCGGTTGTTCCGAAGTTTCAGTTCAAATCGGACAAGTATGCGGAAGATGTCTATGATGACTTTCAATATGTAGATTATTCGCTGATCAGTAGTGCATTGCCGTCTGCCACGGCATGGTAAACTTGGGAACTAAAGCACGAAAAGTGCTTCAGGTCATATAAACATACAAACAAAAGGAGGTAATTTACAGTGAGAAGATTAGAATTAGGTCACATTAACATCAAAGATATTCAGTTTGGACCAGAGTCTAAAATCGAAGATGGTATTCTTTATGTTAATGAAGAAGCTGTAAAAGCTGTCGTTCTTGAGGACGAGAGAATCAAAAGCTGCAAGCTTGATATTGCAAGACCAGGTGAGAGTGTAAGAATCACACCGGTTAAAGACGTTATTGAACCACGTGTAAAAGTTGAAGGACGCGGAGGAGTTTTCCCAGGAGTTATCAACAAAGTTGACACAGTAGGTGAAGGTAAAACATACGCTCTTAAAGGAATGGCTGTTGTTACAGCAGGTAAGATCGTTGGTTTCCAGGAAGGTATCATCGATATGACAGGCCCTGGTGCTGAATACACACCTTTCTCTAAATTAAACAACTTGGTAGTTGTATGTGAACCGGTTGATGGTTTGAAACAGCATGATTACGAGCCTGCAGTTAGATTTGCCGGATTCAGAGTAGCTGTTTACCTTGGAGAGTTAGCTCGTGAGCTTACACCGGACAAAGTAGAAGTATTTGAAACATACGGAATCATGGAAGGAGCTGAAAAATTACCAGGACTTCCAAGAGTGGCATATGTTCAGATGTTACAGTCTCAGGGATTACTTCACGACACATATGTATACGGAGTAGATGCTAAGAAAACATTATCTACAATCATGACACCAACAGAAATCATGGATGGTGCTATCGTATCAGGTAACTGTGTATCTGCATGTGATAAGAACCCGACATATGTACACGAAAACAATGGTGTTGTTCATGACTTATTTGAAGAACACGGTAAAACATTAAACTTCGTTTGCCATATTATTACAAACGAAAACGTATACCTTGCTGATAAACAGCGTTCATCTGACTGGACAGCAAAACTTTGCCGTCTCTTAGACCTTGATGGTATCGTATTATCTCAGGAAGGTTTCGGTAACCCGGATACAGACCTTATCATGAACTGTAAGAAAATCGAAGCTGAAGGCGTTAAGACAGTAATTATTACTGACGAATATGCTGGACGTGATGGAAAATCTCAGTCATTAGCAGATGCTGACGTAGCAGCTGATGCAGTAATCACAGGCGGAAATGCTAACCAGGTAATCGTACTTCCAAAACTTGACAAAGTTATTGGTACATTAGATTACGTGAATACAATTGCTGGTGGTAACGAACACAGCTTACGTGAAGATGGAACAATTGAAGTTGAGATTCAGGCAATCACAGGCGCAACAAACGAAACAGGTTTCGGTTACTTAAGTGCAAGATAGGGAAGGAGGAAAAAACATAATGATTAAAGTAGTACATTATATCAACCAGTTCTTCGCACAGATCGGTGGAGAAGAAAAAGCTCATATCCCAGCAGAACGTCATGACGGCGAAGTAATGGGACCTGGAGCAGCTTTCAAAGCAGCTTTCAAAGATGAAGCAGAGATCATTTCTACAATCGTATGTGGTGACTCTTACTTCAACGAAAATCTTGAAGAAGCAAAATCAACAATTTTAGCATGGGTAAAAGAATTAAACCCAGATGTATTTATCGCTGGACCGGCTTTCAACGCTGGACGTTACGGTGTAGCTTGTGGTACAATCTGTGACGCTGTTCAGGAAGAATTGGGAATCCCTGCAGTAACAGGTATGTACGTAGAAAACCCGGGCGCTGATATGTTCAAAAACAAAGTATACACAATACCTACAAAGAACAACGCTGCCGGTGCAAGAGATGCTGTTAAGAAAATGGCTCCATTAGCTCTTAAATTAGCTAAAGGTGAAAAAATCGGTGCATCCTGCCAGGACAACTATATGCCAAACGGTGTACGTGTTAACTTCTTTGAAGAAAAACGTGGATCAAGACGTGCTGTAGATATGTTACTTAAGAAATTAGCTGACAAACCATATACAACAGAGTATCCAATGCCGGCATTCGACAGAGTAGCTCCACAGCCAGCTATCAAAGATCTTTCTAAAGCAACAATCGCTTTGGTAACATCTGGTGGTATCGTTCCAAAAGGAAACCCAGACCATATCGAGTCCTCAAACGCTTCTCACTACGGTGAATACGACATTACAGGCGTTATGGACTTAACAGAAGATACATACGAGACAGCTCACGGTGGATATGACCCGGTATATGCTAACGAAGATGCTGACCGTGTTCTTCCGGTAGACGTTCTTCGTGAAATGGAAAAAGACGGAGTAATCGGAAAATTACACAATAAATTCTACACAACAGTAGGTAACGGAACAGCCGTAGCTTCAGCAAAAGCTTTCTCAGAAGAATTTGCTCAGAAACTTATCGCTGACGGAGTTGACGCAGTTATCCTGACTTCTACTTGAGGTACTTGTACACGTTGCGGTGCAACGATGGTTAAAGGCGTAGAGGCTGCTGGAATTCCTGTAGTTCATATGTGTACAGTAACACCAATCTCTATGACTGTTGGTGCTAACAGAATCGTTCCTACAATTGCTATTCCTCATCCACTTGGAAACCCAGCTCTTGAGCCGGAAGAAGAATACAAATTGCGTAAGGGATTAGTTGAGAAAGCATTACATGCTCTCACAGTAGAAGTAGAAGATCAGACAATTTTTGAATAATTCTACAAGAAAGAAGGAGAACAACGTTATGAGCAAGATTTATGACGTAGTAATCCTGGGTGCAGGACCTGCTGGTTTAGCAGCAGGTCTGTACGCAGGAAGAGCAAGAATGTCCGTACTTATCGTAGAAAAAGGTAAAGATGGTGGACAGATTGCTATCACAGACGAGATCGAAAACTACCCTGGACAGATTGTTGAGGGTGAAAGCGGACCATCTCTTATCGCCAGAATGACAGAACAGTGTGAAAAATTTGGCGTAGAAAGAGTAACAGATGTAATCAATGATGTTGTACTTGAAGGTGACGTTAAGAAACTGATCAGTGCAAAAGGAGAATACTGCGGTAAAACTCTTATCATTGCAACAGGTGCTTTTGCGAGACCAATCGGTTGCAAAGGTGAAAAAGAATTCATGGGCAAAGGTGTTTCTTACTGTGCTACATGTGATGCGAACTTCTTCGAAGATTTTGAAGTATACGTAGTTGGTGGTGGTGATTCCGCTGTTGAAGAAGCTATGTACCTTACAAAATTTGCAAGAAAAGTTACAATTATCCATAGACGTGATGAGCTTCGTGCAGCAAAATCTATTCAGGAAAAAGCATTCAAGAACCCGAAACTTCACTTTATGTGGGATACTGTTGTAGAGGAAGTTGGAGGAGACGGACTCCTTTCTGAAATGACAGTTAAGAATGTAAAAACTGGAGAGCTCACCAAGATCGTTGCTGACGAAGAAGACGGAATGTTTGGTGTATTCGGATTTATCGGAACATTACCAAGCACAAAGATCTTCGAAGGAAAAGGTCTTGAACTTGATGAAAGAGGATACATTCCTACAGATGATAACATGAAGACCAATATTCCTGGAGTATTTGCTGCAGGTGATGTTCGTGTTAAGAGCCTTCGTCAGGTAGTAACAGCTGCTGCAGACGGAGCAATCGCTACTACACAGTGCGAGAAATATATTAACGAAATGGAATAATTTTTCACAAGGAGGACATGTAAAATGTTAGAAGTAGATAAGAATACGTTTAAAGAAGAAGTATTAGAAGCAGAAGGATACGTTTTCGTAGACTTCTTTGGTGATGGATGTGTACCATGTCAGGCATTAATGCCATTCGTACACTCTTTAGCTGATCAGTATGGAGATAAATTAAAATTCACATCTCTTAATACAACAAAAGCTCGTCGTCTTGCTATTGGACAGAAAATCTTAGGACTTCCTGTTATGGCTATTTACAAAGACGGAGAGAAAGTAGAAGAACTCGTAAAAGAGGATGCTACAGAAGCTAATATTGAAGCTATGGTTAAAAAATACATCTAATCCAAAATGATATTGTATTTTTAACAAAAAACATGTATACTAAAAGCGTATAAAGCCGTACAGGCTTTTACGGGAGTGTGAAAGCATTCCAACTATAAATTTATACTAAGAATAAATGAAATGAAAGGAAGGAGAAAAAGCCATGGCAATTTTAGATGGTAAAAAAGTAATCATCATTGGCGACCGTGACGGTGTGCCAGGACCAGCTATTGCTGAATGCGTGAAAACAGCCGGCGGAGAAGTAGTTTTTTCTTCAACTGAATGCTTCGTCTGAACAAGCGCAGGTGCAATGGATCTTGAGAATCAAAAACGAGTAAAAGATTTCGCAGAGGAATTCGGTGCGGAGAATTTAGTTGTTATCGTTGGAGCAGCAGAAGGAGAAGCAGCAGGATTAGCTGCTGAAACAGTAACTGCAGGTGACCCAACATTCGCAGGACCATTGACTGGGGTCGAGTTAGGACTCACGGTATATCATGTATGTGAACCAGAATTGAAAGAAGAATTCGATGAAGCTGTTTACGATGAGCAGGTTGGTATGATGGAAATGGTACTTGATGTTGATGATATCGTAAGCGAGATGTCATCTATTCGTGAACAATTTTGTAAATATTTATAGAAGATAAGTATTTATAACGAAAATCTGATTTGATTTTGGGTTTTCTAGGGGTGGTGAAGTAAATGCTTGCTTCATCACCCTTTATTTTTAGTATAGGTACAAAATTATTAAACATCTAAAAGAAAGGTGGAACCTTCAAATGAACAGTGTAATTAAAGGAGCCAGCTATGTACTGGCACATACTCCACAGATGGTAGTATATAACGGAACAACTCAGACAACAGAGAGAGTTGTTAACCCAGAATCTGAATACTTAAAAGAGCTTGAAAGCCATCTTCGTTCTTACGAAGATTGCGTAAATTACTGGCCAAACCAGGTATATATTGGAAACGCACATCCGGATGAACTCGCTGAAGTTGAGTTCCCTTACTATGATAAAGTAAAAGAAGGAGCAGAAAGATTTGGTAAATACGGTGAGATTATGCCGGAAAACGAATTCCTTCTTTTAGTTCAGACATGTGATATGTTTGAAGTTGTTAAATTAGACAAAGAATTCGTAGCAGCTACAAAAGAAGCTTTCGTTTCTAACCCAATCATTACAGAATCAATTGCTTCAAGAGTAGAAGAAGGTGTTGAACTTAGTGAAGTAGAACATCTTGTAAACGATGAGCATGCAGAAGGACTTTACATCGATGGCAAGTTAGTTGGATGTGTTAAGAGAGCACATGATATCGACGTTAACCTTTCCGCTCACGTTATGCACGAAAACATGATGAGCAAAGCTACAAGTGTACTTGCTTTATTATATGCTGTAAGAAATACAGGAATTGATGCAGGAGATATCGAATACGTAATCGACTGTGCAGAAGAAGCTTGTGGTGATATGAACCAGCGTGGTGGTGGAAACTTTGCAAAAGCTGCAGCAGAAGTTGCTGGACTTATGAATGCAACAGGTTCTGACTCTCGTGGATTCTGTGCTGGCCCTTCTCATGCATTAATTGAAGCAGCTGCTCTTGTTAAATCAGGCGCTTACAAATGTGTAGCTGTAACAGCTGGTGGATGTACAGCAAAACTTGGTATGAATGGTAAAGACCATGTAAAGAAAGGTCTTCCAATCTTAGAAGACTGTCTTGCAGGATTCTGTGTAATCATTGCAGAAAATGATGGAGAAAGCCCAGAAATCAACCTTGATATCCTTGGACGCCATACAGTTGGTACAGGATCTGCTCCACAGAACGTAATCGGAAGCCTTGTTGCTGATCCTCTTGCAAGAGTTGGATTAAAGATTACTGATATTGATAAATTCTCTCCGGAAATGCAGAACCCGGATATTACAAAACCTGCAGGAGCTGGTGATGTTCCATTAGCTAACTACAAGATGATCGCTGCTTTAGCTGTTAAGAAAGGTGATCTTGAGAAGAAAGACATGCCAGGATTTGCAGCAAAACACGGTTTAACAGGTTGGGCTCCAACACAGGGTCATATCCCATCAGGTGTTCCATACATCGGATTTGCAGTAGAAGATATCAAAGCAGGCAAGATTAAAAACGCTATGATCATTGGTAAAGGAAGCTTATTCCTTGGCCGTATGACAAACCTTTTCGATGGTGTTTCATTTGTAATTCAGGCAAACACAGGTGCAGAAGACAACTCAGGTGTTTCTGAAGAAGAAGTAAAAGGATTAATCGCTAAAGCAATGAAAGAATTTGCAGAAACTCTTATGGCAGCAGAATAGAGAGGTGGACAAAATGGCAAATATAGAAAAAATGATTGCTTCCACTTTTATGGAGATTGCTCAGGGGCTTGAAACAGGAAGCTTCGGCAAACGTCCTAAAATCGCTCTTACAGGTATGGGAAGCGAACACGGAGAAGAAAACTCCATGGCTGCAGCTATTGAGGCTGCAAAAGATGGAATCGATGTATATTACATCGGTACATTAGAGGCAGAAGGCGTTACAACTGTTAAAGTGGCTAACGATGAAGAAGGTCACGATAAAATGGAAGAAATGCTGAAAAACGGAGAAGTAGATGCTGCAGTAACAATGCACTTCCCATTCCCAATCGGTGTTTCAACTGTTGGACGTTGTGTAACACCTGCAACTGCAAAAGAGATGTTTATTGCTAACACAACAGGTACATCTAGTACAGATCGTATCGAAGGTATGATTAAAAATGCAATCTACGGTGTGATCGCAGCAAAAGCTTGCGGTAAAAAGAACCCTACAGTAGGTATTCTGAACGTAGATGGTGCTCGTCAGACAGAAAAAGCATTAAAAGAACTTCAGGCAAACGGATACGATATCGCATTCGCAGAATCTGGAAGAGCTGACGGTGGATGTGTTATGAGAGGTAACGACGTACTTCAGGCTTCTCCTGATATCATGGTTACAGATTCTCTTACAGGTAACATCCTTGTGAAGATGCTTTCTTCATTCAGCACAGGCGGAAGCTTCGAAGCTACAGGATTCGGATACGGACCTGGTATCGGAGAAGGATATGAGCAGCTTGTTATGATCGTATCTCGTGCTTCCGGTGCACCGGTTATCGCAAATGCAATCCGTTATGCAGCACAGCTCGTACGCGGAAAAGTATTTGAAGTAGCTAAAGCTGAATTTGCAGCTGTTAATAAAGCTGGATTCAAAGATGTTCTCAATGCATACAAGACTGTAGCAAAACCTGCAGCAGCAGAAGAAGAAGTAAAAGAACCTCCGAAGGAGATCGTTACAGCACAGATTCCTGGTATTGAAGTTATGGATCTTGAAGATGCGGTTAAAGCTCTTTGGAAAATTAACATCTATGCTGAAAGCGGAATGGGCTGTACAGGACCTATCATTCGTGTATCTGATGCAAATCTTGCAAAAGCAGAAGAGGAATTAAAGAAAGCCGGATATATCGGTTAATTGACAGGAGTTTTCAGTATGAAAGTATATGATGCAGTAAATAAAGTAGAATTAGAAGCTACTGAAGATGAGTTAATTAAACTTATGGCTCCTGGCGGACGTCAGGTTGACCTTGTACTTGACGGTAAGAAGACAGATGCAGACGGATACTTAACATGGGATGTTGAGCATTGGTCAAGCATTGATGGAAAAAGATTTATCCGTTGCTATTCCTTAGAAGGAAGAACATTGGGAGAATCTACAGGACATAATATTTATGACCTGAAGAATGACTTCAAACCGGAAGAGGCAAAAGAAGTGAGATTAAGTTAAAAAAGTATAAAGAAACAGGAGTGGGCTTGCAGTTCCACTCCTGTTTTTTATGTATATGAAGAATTTTAACTAATAGGTTTATTTAAATATTTTCCTTGAACTTATCGAGCACATGCGGCAATAGTCTGTCACTATATTCGGTGAGAGAATAATCACCTTTGCATAAAGCCCAGTCGTATAATAGAGAACGTTCATACATTGTATATAATTTTACAAGATCAACTAAAGAAGTAGAAGCAGAGAATTCTCCGCTTTGTTGTCCGGTCTTGATAATCTCTGTGATAAGAGTGAAATAGTAACGGTCTTTATCTAAAAGAGATTTTGTATCCTTGGTTGTTAATTGAGAAGAATACAAAAGAGCTAAGAGCCGGATGTCAATACTCGTTTCAATCATATAGAATAATTCATGATTCAAAAATAATAATTTGTCACGAGCGGAAAGATCGGGATTCATAGTTGATGTTAACTCTTCGTATTTATCGTCGAGTAAATATGCCAATGTATTCAATAAAGCATCTTTTCCTTTGAAATAATGGTAAAAGGTGCCTTTTGAAGTCTTAGAGGCAGCGATGATATCATTAATGGTTGTCCCTTCATAACCGTTTTTATAAAAAAGATTCCAAGCAGCTTTAATAATTCTGCTTTGCGGTGACTGACGTTTGCGTCCCATAAAACTGCCTCCTTTTTACGTGAAAAGATTAGCCGATTGAAAAACCGTATTTTAATGGATCTGTTGGATCAATCACATAAGTTCCCAAACCGGTAATATATGCACTTCCGGTAATTTGAGGAATTACTGCTTTATAATCTGCAATAGATGTTTCTTCCTTGATGACACCACGGAATACAGAACCTGTGAAGCTTTCATAACGGAATTCTTCTCCAACTTTGATTTCATCCCAAGCATAAAGTGTAGCAAGTTTTGCGCTTGTACCTGTTCCACATGGAGAACGGTCAGCCTGTGCTTCGCCAAAGATAACGACGTTTCTCATATCTGCTTTTTCCGGATTCGGTGTTGGTCCGTAGAACTCTACTAAGTCAACTGTTGTAATGTCGAGTGTAGGATGCTGAACTTGCACTTCTTTGTTGATTTTTTCAAGCATCTTCATTCCGAGTTTCTGTAAAGCGGGAACAGCGGAAGGCCCGATATTGTATCCTAATTTGGAAGCGTCAACAAGTGCGAAGAAGCTTCCGCCGAATGAAATGCAGTAAGGAATTGTAACACCGTCAACTTCAACTGTCAGATTGTCTTTATACAAGAAAGCAGGAACGTTTGTCAAAGTAACTTCAACAGCTTTACCATTTTCAACTTTTACTTTTGTACGGATAATTCCGGCAGGAGCTTCAAGAACAACTTCTGTATATGGCTCTGTAACTGGAACGAGTCCTGTTTCAACGGCAACAGTTGCAGTACCGATTGTTCCGTGTCCGCACATATTTAAGTATCCGCCTGTATCCATGAAGATTACGCCAAGATCAGCTTCAGGGCTGATTGGCTCTGTAATAATTGCGCCAAACATATCATGATGTCCTCTTGGTTCAAGCATAAGAGCTGTTCTATAATCGTCGCAATGGTTTACGAGAAAATTCTTGCGTTCCATCATAGTGTCTCCCTCTAATTCCGGGAAACCTGATAATACAATACGAGTAAATTCTCCAACTGTGTGGGAATCTACAACAGTAAACGCTGCTTCAAAGCGTTCTTTATTAAGTGTTGGATTAAATGACATTTGTCGATCCTCCTTGGTTAAAATAAAAAATTATGAATACTAGACCTCATTCTAGTATCGGGTTCAATCTTCTGTAAACATTATGAGC
The DNA here is from genome assembly GCA_900550235.1 of uncultured Lachnospiraceae bacterium. Taxonomy (GTDB): domain Bacteria; phylum Bacillota; class Clostridia; order Lachnospirales; family Lachnospiraceae; genus Faecalimonas. The sequence goes on along the minus strand of URRQ01000006.1, from coordinate 10,606 downwards.
GAAAAGTGTTGAAAAGTCAATGTTTATTTGGTAAAATAAGTTTGTCGAAAAAAACTAAAAAAGTTCTTGAAATATGTCAGAACATGTGATAGTCTTTAAGGGCAGTAAAATCAATACATGGGGGTAGATGGGTAACTGGTGTGCCTCCTAGTCTTCAAAACTAGTGTTGGGCGTTAAGAGCGTCCTGGGTGGGTTCGATTCCCACATGCCCTCGCCAGAAAAATACAATCAACGATTGTTTCACAATATATAATAAGGCGAGATTAGGGAAGGCTGAGTATGATTTGCTCGGCTTTTTTTATAAAAATTTCATATGATGTAAAGTAAAACTAAGTAAAAGCAAAAGGAGAAGAGAGTCATGGGAAACGTACAGATTCTTTTAAGACAGCATGTTGGTGCTCCATGTGCAGCAATCGTGGCAGCAGGTGACAGAGTGGAAAAAGGTACATTGATCGCAACTCCTACAGGACTTGGGGCTAATATTTTCTCAAGCGTATATGGTGTTGTGGAAGAAGTGCTGGAAGACAGAATTGTAATCAAACCGGATGAAGAGCAGAAAGATGAGTTCGTACCGATTGCAGAAGGAAGCAAGCTTGATATGGTAAAAGCTGCTGGTATCGTAGGTATGGGGGGTGCCGGTTTCCCTACCGGAGTGAAAATCGGAGCAGATTTGGAAGGCGGATACATTTTGATTAATGCAGCAGAATGTGAGCCGGGACTTCGTCACAATATTCAGCAGTTGGAAGAAGAGTGTGATAAAGTAATCCGTGGTGTGAAATACACAATGGAAATTTCCAATGCAGGAAAAGCAATCTTTGCTATTAAAAAGAAAAATGAAAAAGCAGTACAGGCTTTAAAAGAAGCATTAAAGAATGAAGAGAATATTACAATTCATCTTCTCCCGGATATTTATCCGATGGGAGAGGAAAGAGCAGTAGTAAGAGAATGTCTTGGAATTGAACTTCCGCCAACAGACCTTCCGTTAGCTGCAAAATCCATCGTAATCAATGTGGAGACTCTTGCAAGAATTACAGAAGCGATTGAAGAAAGAAAACCATGTTTCAGTAAGAACCTTACAGTAATTGGTAAGTTAAACGGTGGAAATGAACCGCATGTATTCAAAGATGTTCCGGTTGGAACTAGCGTTTCCGAACTGATCGAAAGAGCTGGTGGAATTGATGGCGAATACGGCGAGATTATTATGGGTGGACCTTTTACAGGAAAAGCTACTACATTAGAGGCGCCGATTACAAAGACAACAGGTGGAATTATTGTAACAATCGAATTCCCAGATCTTCACGGAGCGCCAATGGGTGTTCTTGTGTGTGCGTGCGGTGGAGATGAAGCTCGTATGCGTGACATTGCGGAGAAGATGAATGCAAATGTTGTATCTGTTGCAAGATGTAAACAGGCAGCAGAGATGAAAAACGGTGCATTAAAATGCGAAAGACCAGGTAACTGTCCTGGACAGGTTAAAAATAGTATGCAGTTCAAACAGGATAAATGTGAATACATTATTATCGGTAACTGCTCAGACTGCTCCAACACAGTAATGGGATCTGCACCGAAGATGGGCTTGAAAGTATTCCATCAGACAGACCATGTAATGAGAACCATCGGACATCCATTATATAGATATCTGACAGTTTCAAAACAGGTTGAACAGGATATTTAATCAGAAGGGAAGGAGAACAGACATGGCAATTACAGCAGAGATGGTAAAAGAGTTTGCAAATGAGCCTGCAGTATTTTCAAACATAATCGCAGCAGGTACAGAGATTGAACCAAAACACATTGAACATCCAATGTTTCTTCCTGATATGGTAAGTTCAAATTTGTTTACATTAGAAGAAGCGTTGACAATCGGGCAGGTTGTAGGTATTAAGACTGCAAAGGATTGTGATGCGCTTACACCGGTTACAGAAGAAGCCGTAGGCGGCGCTGTAAAACTTGAGAAAAAAGAAGTTGAAGTACAGGAAGAAGTAAAAGAAGAAGCGCAGGAAGAAGCTGCTCCGGTTAAAGCGGAATATACTGTGCAGGATGGAAATACAATTATTATTTCTATCAAAGAAGGTAAAGACATTTATTTGGAATTACCACTATAGATATGACAATCACATAAGTGATAAGAATATAGATATTGAACAATGAGATTCAATAAGCGATGACAAAAGGAGGATACAATATGTCAATCACAGCTGAAACAGCAAAAGAACATGCAAAAGACCCTGCGGTATTATGTTGCAGAGCCGAAGCAGGCATTACAATTGGACCAGCAAACTTAGAAGATCCGGCGATTTTCGATGATCTGGTAGATTCTGGTTTGTTAAACCTTGATGGCGTGCTCACAATCGAAGAAATTCTTGGCGCAAAGCTTACAAAAACATGTGACTCACTTACACCAATTACACGTGATGTAATAGATGCAATTCAGAAAGTAGAAGAAGAAAAAGCGCCAGCACCAGTAGCTCCTGCAGCACCGGTAGCACCAGTTGCAGCTCCAGCAGCAAAAGCAAATGGTGGAGTGCTTAAAATTCACATCGGAGAAGGAAAAGATATCCACATCGAACTTCCGATGGGAGTTGGTTCAGGAGCGGCAAAAGCAATTGAAGTTCCGGCAGGAGCAGAAGTTGCAGCGCCAGTAAAAGAACAAGAACCAAAATTAATCAGAAGCTTAGTTAGAAAACACTTCAAAATCACAGAAGTTAAGAGAGGACCAGAGTCAAAGATCGAAGGAACAACTCTTTATATTAGAGAAGGTATCGAACAGGAAGCTGTTGATTCTCAGGAACTTGTACACAGCTTGAAGATCGACATCATTACTCCAGAACAGTACCACACATACTCTGAGACAATCATGGACGTTCAGCCAATCGCTACAAAAGATGGTGAAGACGAGATCGGTTCAGGAGCAACAAGAGTTCTTGACGGTGTTGTAATGATGGTAACAGGAACAGATGCAAATGGTGTTCAGATTGGTGAGTTCGGTTCTTCAGAAGGATACCTTGATGAAAACATTATGTGGGGACGTCCTGGTGCACCAGAAGAAGGAGAAATCTTCATTAAGACAGAAGTTGTAATCAAAGAAGGAACAAACATGGAAAGACCAGGTCCTTTAGCTGCTCACACAGCAACAGATGTGATTACACAGGAAATCAGAACAGCTCTTAAGAAATTAGACGAATCATTAGTAGTTGATACAGAAGAATTCAACCAGTACAGAAGACCTGGAAAGAAAAAAGTTGTTATCGTAAAAGAAATCATGGGACAGGGTGCTATGCACGATAACTTAATTCTTCCAGTAGAGCCGGTTGGTGTTCTTGGAGCAAAACCAAACGTTGACCTTGGTAACGTTCCGGTAATGGTATCTCCACTTGAGGTTCTTGATGGATGTATCCATGCTCTTACATGTATCGGACCTGCTTCAAAAGAGATGTCAAGACATTACTGGAGAGAACCACTTGTGCTTGAAGCATTACATGATGAAGAAATTGACCTTTGCGGTGTTATCTTCGTAGGAAGCCCACAGATCAACTCAGAAAAATTCTATGTATCAAAACGTGTAGGTATGATGGTAGAAGCACTTGATGTTGACGGTGCGTTCATTACAACAGAAGGATTTGGTAACAACCACATCGACTTCGCAAGCCACCATGAGCAGATTGGTATGAGAGGAGTTCCTGTAGTAGGACTTTCTTTCTGTGCTGTACAGGGCGCTCTTGTAGTTGGTAACAAATACATGACTCGTATGGTTGATAACAACAAATCAGAAGCTGGAATTGAGAACGAAGTTCTTGCTTGCAATACACTTTGCCATGAAGATGCGATTCGTGCACTTGCAATGTTAAAAACAGCTATGGCTGGTGAAGAAGTGAAGAAACCAGAGAAAAAATGGAATCCAAACGTAAAAGCTACTAACGTAGAATTAATCTCTAACGTGACAGGAAAACCAATCGAACTTGTAAAGAACGAGCAGTCACTTCCGATGAGCGAAAAGAGAAGATTAAAATACAGCTAATTTAAGGTGAGACTATGAAATATGGCGATAAATTAATTAGAATGGAAGGTATCATCGTAGAAGTGCATGACGGATGTGTAGCCATCGACTTGAAAGGTCGTTTGGGATACTTGAAGATTCCGATGCGTATGCTGATTACAGACTATCCAATCAAAGTGGGTCAGGAAGTTGCGTGGAACATGAGTTTTGTGGAACAGCTTGGACCGGAAGCCAATGAGAAATATGTAAGTAACCTGGATGTATATAAGCGCAGACGAGAAGAAGCGCGTAAGAATAATGAAGAAAATAAGGAGGCAAAATAATGAGTTTAACAACAGTTAAAGGGATGCAGTCAGAGATTTTTGTTCCGATTACACCTCCATCTGTATGGACTCCTGTAACAAAAGAGTTAAAAGATATGACAATCGCACTTGCTACAGCAGCAGGTGTTCACCACAAAGATCAGGAAAGATTTAACCTTGCTGGTGACTTTACATGGAGAAAAGTTACAGATACAATGCCATCAAATGAATTGATGGTATCACATGGCGGATATGATAATAGTGACGTTAATAAAGATATCAACTGTATGTTCCCGATTGACAGAATCCATGAATTAGCAAAAGAAGGATTTATCAAAGCTTGTGCACCTGTACACGCAGGTTTCATGGGTGGTGGTGGAAACCAGGAAAAATTCAAACATGAAACTGGTCCGGCTATCGCGCAGATGTTTAAAGAAGAAGGGGTAGATGCAGTTATCCTTACAGCTGGTTGAGGTACTTGCCACCGCTCTGCAGTATTGGTGCAGAGAGCGATTGAAGAAGCTGGAATTCCTACAATTATTATTGCAGCTCTTCCACCGGTTGTACGTCAGTCCGGTACACCTCGTGCAGTTGCTCCACTCGTTCCGATGGGTGCAAACGCAGGAGAACCTAATAACAAACAGATGCAGACAGACATCGTAAAGGCAACACTTGAACAGTTAGTAGAAATCCAGACACCTGGAAAGATTGTTCCATTGCCATTCGAATATGTAGCAAAAGTATAATTAATTGGGGACGTAGTAAAGTGCAGATTTACTACGTCCCCAATTACGTTTTGCCCTGTCCCTTTTTGCAAATAGTCCTGTCCCCATTGCGAAAAAATGCGGTTTTTGCTACAATAAACCTTAAATTAGGGAATTATGAAAGGAACGAATTATGGTACAAGGAGAGAAGGATTTAAGGAGACTTGTTATCAAAGCCTTCCATATAGATCATGCAGAATATGGGGATGAAAACAAAGTAACAACCGATGGACGGATTATGATTGATCAAAATGTGGAAAGATTTCTATATAATAAAGAAGAAATTGCATCTGCGTCGGTGAAAATTGTTAGACCGGGTGAGTGGGATAAATTTACAAATACAATGATGGACATAATTCCGATCTCAACGAAAGTGCTTGGTAAAATAGGAGATGGGATTACGCATACTTTAACCGGTGTATATGTAATACTAACCGGAGTGGACGTGAATGGAAAACAAACTGCAGAATTTGGATCTTCGGAAGGAATTTTAAAAGAACAGTTGTACTTCGGTAGAGCGGGAACGCCTTCAAAAAATGATCTGATCATAAGTTTTGATGTGACCTTTCAAGCAGGAATGGGACAAGAGCGTCACGCGGTGACGGAAGCGCATAAGATGTGTGACAGGTTTATTCAAGAATTTCGGGAGCAAATGAAGAAGTTCCGTGGAGATATGTGTACAGAAAGGCATGAATATCACGATGTTGCACGACCTGGAAAAAAACGAGTGCTCATTGTCAAACAAGTCGCAGGTCAAGGAGCCATGTATGACATGCATCTGTTTGGAAAAGAACCGTCTGGAATGGAAGGCGGAAAGTCCATTATCGACATGGGGAATATGCCGGTACTGGTTACGCCGAATGAATACCGTGACGGAATACTGCGTTCGATGCAATGATAGGAGGAGAAGATATGGGAATTGGACCGTCTACAAAAGAAACGTCTCTACATCATTTTCGAGATCCGCTTTTGGATATTGTGTCAGCGGATGAAGATTTGGATTTGATGGGGATAATTATAGTAGGAACTCCGGATGGAAATGAAGATAAATTGCTTGTTGGTCGTAGGACTGCGGTATGGGCGGAAGCAATGAGAGCGGACGGAGTGATTATGTCATCTGACGGATGGGGAAACAGTGATGTAGATTATGCGAATACTGTGGAAGAAATTGAGACAAGAGGGATTCCGGTTGCAGGACTTAAATTTAGTGGAGTAAATGGAAAATTTGTTGTGGAAAATGAACATCTAGGACAAATTTTAGACATTAATAAAAGCAAAGAAGGCATTGAAACTTGCGTAGTTGGAGAAAACAATGTGACAGAGTTAGATGCAAGAAAAGTAACAGCAATGCTGAAATTAAAGATGAGAAAAAATTCGGACTGTACATAAGTTGCAGACCGAATTTTTTTATAAAAGCAGTTGAATATCAGAGGTATGTGTGCTATGCTTTATAACACAAATCAAGGTTTCTATTTATCTAATATTCTAAAAATCCGTGACGTTCGTCACATAGAAAATCGGATTTGTAATTGAGATTGGAGGAAGGTGAGTCCAATGGGGAAAGTCTGCCCATAGGGTTGTCGATATGTGAACATTTTGGTAAAATGTAAGGAGGAGCCATATGAATGATTATAAATTGAATACGAAGTATAAAGACCGTTTATTCCGTCTGATTTTTCACGAAAAGAAAGAGTTATTGGAGCTTTATAATGCTGTGAATGAAAGTGATTATACAAATCCGGAAGAGTTGGAGATTACGACGATAGAAGATGTGGTGTATATGGGAATGCGGAACGATCTATCATTTATTATTGGAGATGAGATGAATCTCTATGAACACCAAAGTACCTTTTGTCCGAACCTTCCATTGCGTGGATTGTTTTATTTTTCATCTGTATACAAAGCCTATATTGAACCGAAGAAGCATAAGTTATATTCCACTTCGGAACTTAAGATTCCTTTTCCACAGTATATTATTTTTTATAATGGGATTGAGGAAAAGCCGGAACGTCAGGAATTGAAACTAAGTTCCGTTTTTATCGGAAATGGAAAGGAGAAAAATCCATCATTGGAATGTACGGCGTTGGTGTTGAATGTGAATTACGGACATAATAAAGAATTGATGGAACGTTGCAAGACGCTGAAAGAATATGCCCAGTTTATTGAAATCATCCGTAGAAATCTTGCGGAAGGAATGGAACATCAGGAAGCGGTCGAACAGGCGATAGACGAATGCATTCAGAATGATATCCTTGCAGAGATACTTCGTAAGAACAGGAGCGAAATCGTGGATAGTATTTTAACAGAATGGGATGAAAATGAATATCGGGAATTTATAAAAGAAGAATCATGGAATGAAGGACATCAAGTCGGATTGGAAGATGGAAAACGAATCGGCTTAGAAGATGGAAAACGGATTGGACTGGAAGATGGAAAACAAATCGGACTAAAAAGCGGAGAAATTATAGGAGTAATAAGAACCTGCCAAGAGTTCCATGTTTCGAAAGAGAATACGTTAGAAAAGATTCAGAAGGAATTTTCTCTAGGAAAAGAAGAGGCAGAAAAGTACATAAAAGAATACTGGAAGTAGTGAGATTGGAAAAGGCAGAGGTTTAGACAGGAAACATGCTATGCTTCTGTCTTTTTAATCTGATAAATGCAATTGTATATCATGTATAGGATGCGATGCTATATAACACAAATCAAGGTTTCTATTTATCTAATATTCTAAAAATCCGTGACGTTCGTCACATAGAAAATCGGATTTGTAATTGAGATTGGAGGAAGGAAAACACGCCTGCGAACTTGCAGGGCTGAAAACCATGCAGTAATAAAAAACATAATGCGTATATTTTCTTGAGTATATGGATATATTATGATAAAATATGATTGACCACAGATTATCATAAAATGGAGGCGTGTTATGGTATATATTACACGAGAACTTGAACGAAAGTTTCTGAAACTTAATGATTTTTTCAAGGTTATCCTTGTGACCGGTGCGAGACAGGTTGGAAAAACCACTATGCTGAAGCATTTAGCTGACAGCAACAGAACCTATGTCACGATGGACAATGCTATGGCAAGAGAATTAGCTCAAAGCGACCCGGTATTGTTCTTCCAAACCTATAAGCCGCCGATTCTCATTGATGAGGTGCAGAAAGCGCCAGAGTTGTTCGAGCAAATCAAGGTGATTTGTGATGAGAGTGAGGAGAAAGGTCTTATTTGGTTGACCGGTTCGCAGCAATACAAAATGATGGAGCGAGTGCGTGAAACACTTGCCGGAAGAATCGGGATACTGGAACTGTATAGTCTTTCCGCAAGAGAAAAAGCAGGAATGGTCTTTGATACCGATTTGGATTTCTCGCTTGCCACTTTGCAGGCAAGACAGCGTAAACTTCCAAAAAACGATGTGCTTCAAGTATTCAATCATATTTGGGAGGGCGGTATGCCACAGGTGCAGGGCGTGGACGATGAGCTTCGGCAGGAGTATTTCAACTCTTACATCGACACGTATCTGATGCGGGATGTGACTGAAGCTGGAGGAATTACGGATACCGTTCGGTTCCACAAATTTCTTGTTGGTTGTGCCTCACTTGTGGCGGAGCAGGTCAATTACACAACCCTGGCTGAATCCGCCGATATTGCACCGAGTACAGCGAAGGAATGGCTGAAAGTGCTGGTAAGACTTCATATCATTTATCTACTTGCACCGTATTCCAACAATGAACTGAAACGGTTCAGCAAAACCCCGAAGCTGTATTTTTGCGATACCGGATTGTGCGCGTATCTTTCTATGTGGCTGACACCGGATACTCTGCGTAATGGTGCGGCAAGCGGTCATTATTACGAGAACTATGTTGTGATGGAGCTTGTTAAGAACTATGCCTACGCAAAGTCTAAAGTAAATATCACCTATTTCCGGGACTCCAATGCCAAAGAAATAGATGTATTTGTGGAAGAAAACAATGTTATTCATCCGTTGGAGATTAAAAAGAGTGCTGCACCCGACCGTCGTGAGGTAAAAAAATACAACGTAATCGACAAAGCATCTTTGAAACGTGGCAGTGGTGGAATTATTTGTATGTGCGAGGAACCTATCCCGATTGATGCCGATAACTGCTTTATCCCCAGCAATCTCATTTGAGATATGGTTGAAAATCAATAATAGGGGGATTTAGCGGATGGCAAAGAAACACGGGTGCTATTGCAAAGTTTGTGGAAAATATAAATCCGATGAGAGTTTTCCAGCAAAGGTCATAGTGCCCATATCTGTAAAAATTGTGCGGTACTGATACCGGAAAAACGTTTCAAAGAAATGAGCGAAAGAAGCAGTCCCATATTAAAGAGATGACGCTTATAAACACTAACTTGTTCCATGAGGATGATGAGAATGCTGTTATTAAGTCCGCGGAAGATAAAAAAAACATCCATTGTGGGCAGTTTCGGCAGCTATTCCAACGGTGAGGAGCATCCCTTCTATAAGCATCCGGTTTAGACGAAAAGAGTATAACATAAAAAAGAAATTTCCTCAGATCTTTATCAAGGTAAGTTACCGACTGGTTAAAAAACGGGAGTTTCAATAAAAAAATTACACAAAATACAAATGTACTGAAAAAAATACAAAAAAATAGGGGGGGGGTGAAAGGGAAAAAAAGTAAAAAGCATTGACAAATACTGCATTAAAGGCTAATATAAAGCTATAAATAACGGGAGGGGTATGCTTATTCACCGTATATTAAGCTATAGTTTAAAGTATAGTGATAAGTAATGCTTGATGAGAATGACATAAAAATGAGGTGGAGTACATAATCTGACTGTTATAGTATTATTTATTAAAATATGTATATGGGAGGAGATAACAATGTACAGAAAAAATTTAATGCGTGTTTGTTTAGCTGCAATCATGGCTGCTACAGTTGTAACAACAAGTGTACCAGTATATGCAGCTGAACCAGTAGAAGCAAAGCAGGAAACTGCAAAAACTAGAACGATTACAATTAAGTACCAGGATGAAAAGGGAGATATTGTTGGAAGTTATGACTTACTTGGACAGCCAGATGAAATAGGAGCGGTTAGTCTAAAAGTTGTAAAGAGCCATTTACCAGAGAAGTGTGAATTGCTAGATGAAAAAGAAAGCTATAAAGTAGATGCTAATGGTGTTGTTATTGTATCCGTTAAAAATAACAAAAAGCCAGAGAAGCCAACAACAAAATCAGTAAAAATTAATTACTTTGATGAAACAACTGAAAAACAGGCAGCAGAAGTTGAAGTGAAAAACTTAGAATTAGATACAGCTGCATTAGGTCTCAAAGTTATCAAGAGCTATTTGCCAGAAGGATATGAACTTGTAAAAGAAGAAAATAGTTATGCAGTTGTGGACGGTTATGTATATGTAGGCGTAAAACCTGTAGAAACAGAAAAACCAGAGAAACCAACAACAAAATCAGTAAAAATTAATTACTTTGATGAAACAACTGGAAAACAAGCAGCAGAAGTTGAAGTGAAAAACTTAGAATTAGATACAGCTGCATTAGGTCTCA
>URRQ01000005.1 GCA_900550235.1 uncultured Lachnospiraceae bacterium | reverse complement strand
ATTATCTCATAAGGGCAAAAATAAGGGAAACTACATATCATTTCACTAATGGACAGGCGGGAAAGCCTATAAAATGGGGAAAGTTAGAGGAATAATTATATAAATTGCAGTTTTTCAAAGAGATGACTAATGCGAAAGCGTTTGAAGTTGAGGTAGAAATATGGCATCAAGCAAGGAATATTTAAAGTTTATTTAAGGGTAGCTATCTGAGCTATTAGAAATTACTTATCGAGCTGTGATGATATCAAAACAAAATACAGGAGGAAATAAAAGTGGATATTAGGCAGTATCAGCAATCAGATTGCAAAGAACTGACAGAATTATTTTATAATACGGTACATACTGTTAATGCAAAAGATTATACAAAAGAACAGTTAGATGTTTGGGCAACGGGACAGGTAGATTTGGAAAAATGGGATTTGTCGTTGCAAGAACATTTTTTGAAAAGAGAGGCTACAAAGTTGTAAAAGAACAACAGGTAGAAAGACAAGGGATTTTCCTTACAAATTATGTGATGGTAAAAGAACGATAAATCCTGGTTTGCGAAAAGATTGGAAACAATAGAAGAATTGAATTAACTTAGTTTTTACCTATAATTGATGCTACATATTTAAGAGGAATGTTATAATCGGAGGGCGGTTATGAAATAAGTTTATTGAAGTATGAAGCCGTAGGAGGAAATAGAATCATGAGTTCATTCAAATTATTAAGAACAATTTGTAGGATTGTTGGCATCATATTGGGTTTCTTTATTTTAATTTCATGTATTGCCGATTGGAGGATATGCGCAGAGACTGGTGTGGCATTGCTTATAGTTGATCTGATTATAATTGCAATCAAAAATCGTTGCCCTTTCTGCCACAAAGCTTTGCGAATTGCTCCATTAAAAGGGGAAGAATTTTGTCCATATTGTGGATGTAAGATCGAGTAAAAAGTAAAGAGAATCCATAAGGGGAAGAGTATGCGACAAAGATTAGGAATTACGATTGCGTTGGCAGGAAATCCGGATTTCTTAGTGTTAGATGAGCCTGTGAATGGGCTTGATCCACAAGGAATCATAGAGATGCTGAGTTGATTTTAAAGCTTAACCGTGAGCATCAAATTACCGTATTGATTTCAAGTCACATTCTTGATGAATTGTCCCGACTTGCGACGCATTATGGGTTTATTGATAACGGAAGAATGATTAAGGAAATCAGTGTGGAAGAATTGGAAGCGTCGTGTCGTAAATGCATTCGCCTTGAAGTGACGAATGTGCAAACGCTTGCCTATGTTCTGGATGAGATGAACATAGATTATAAGGTTATCTCTGACAAAGCAGCTGATGTATTTGCAAAAGTCAATATTTCCAAATTGGCTATGGCATTAGCAAAGGAGAACTGCGAAGTGCTTTCTATGCAGGAACGAGATGAAAGTTTGGAAAGCTATTATGTCAGTTTAGTTGTTTCTGTGAAAATACCGCAAGGAATAATTATTAAATAAGGATAAAATTTCTTGTTTTCAGATTGACTATGATTTTTTCCTTTGCTATAATCTGTGACGATATTATTTGAAAGGAGCAATATGTAACATGGACGAAAGTGATAGTGAATCTGAAGCGAACCAATTCAATAGAATTTTTATTTATATATCACAAGGCATGGACTATGTATTTAGATCATAGTGCATGTCTTTTGTTGCTTTTAAGCAAGTGGGATATTCATAGAATTTTATTGTAGAAAGGGTTTTAGTTATGGGTACATCTATTTTTATTCTTTTATTAGTACAGATTATTTTAATTATATTGAATGCGATTTTTGCGAGTGCGGAGATTGCTGTTTTATCAATGAACGAAACAAAATTGGAACGAATGGCGGAGCAAGGCAATGGTCGTGCAAAACGATTGGTACGTTTGACAAAAGAACCGGCAAGATTTCTTGCGACCATTCAGGTTGCAATTACATTGTCGGGATTTTTGGGGAGCGCTTTTGCAGCAGATAATTTTTCAGAGCCCTTGGTAGATTGGGTAATCAAGATGGGGATAAATATTCCAAGAGCTACTTTAGATACTGTGGCTGTAGTATTAATTACATTAGTATTGTCGTATTTTACATTAGTTTTCGGAGAATTGGTTCCAAAGAGAATTGCAATGAAAAAATCTGCAGAATTGGCAATGAGCATTTCGGGGCTGGTTATGGGAATTTCAGTTTTATGTAAGCCGATTGTATCATTTCTTTCTATATCCACAAACATTGTTTTGAAGATTTGCGGTATCGATCCAAATGAAGCGGAAGATCAAGTGAGCGAAGAAGAGATACGTATGCTTGTTGATGCAGGAAGTGAGAAGGGAACGATTGACTGTCAGGAGAAAGAATTCATTCAAAATGTCTTTGAGTTTAATGATATTATGGCAGGTACGATAGCAACACATCGAACGGATGTGACGATGTTGTGGCTGTCAGATGATATAAAGAAATGGGACGAAACAATCCACAATACGCGGCATACGCTTTATCCCGTTTGCGGTGATTCGATAGACCATGTAATTGGTATATTAAATGCGAAAGACTATTTTAGATTAAAAGAAAAAAACAAGGACAAGGTTCTTGATTTGGCAATTACTTCACCGTATTTTGTTATGGAAACGACAAAAGCAGACGTGCTTTTTAGAAATATGAAACAGGAGAAACAGTCTATGGCAATCGTATTAGATGAATACGGCGGAACGGTTGGCATCGTGACTTTGTTTGACTTGTTAGAAGAAATTGTCGGAGATCTAAATGATATGGAAGTATGCTCTGAGGAAGAGATTTCCATTACTCATATAAGTGATAACAAGTGGGAAGTAAAAGGAAATATACGATTAAGCGATATAGAAGAAGTAATAGGAGTTCCAATTACGGCAGAAGATTGTGATACGCTGACCGGATTTGTATTTCAAAAGTTTGGTACGGTACCGAAAGACGGAGATGCAAAAATAGAATTAGAGACAGAAAGTATTCGTGTAATGATTGATGAAATGAAAGATCATCAGATTCATCACGCGGTGATCGAGATGAAGTTGTAAGAATTGGGGGGATTAGATATCTGCTGATTCATTTTGTGAGGTGTCTTTTACAAAGTTAGTGTGGTAGAAATTTATTTCTATGCTGAAACTGTGCTAAAAGTATGTTAATATAGAAAATACATTCGAATAGAAAAGGATCAAGGATGGTGTTGGAAACATGAGTATATATGATACTTTAAATACAGAACAAAGAGAAGCAGTATATCATACGGAAGGTCCGCTTCTGATCTTGGCGGGCGCCGGTTCGGGGAAAACGAGAGTATTGACTCACCGTATTGCTTATCTGATTGAAGAAAAGGGTGTGAACCCGTGGAATATTCTTGCAATTACATTTACAAACAAAGCGGCTGGTGAGATGCGTGAGAGAGTGGATTCTCTTGTAGGATTCGGCTCGGAAAGTATTTGGGTCAGTACGTTTCATTCGACTTGCGTGCGGATTTTGCGAAGATTTATTGATCGACTTGGATATGATAATAATTTTACGATTTATGATGCAGATGACCAAAAAACAGTAATGAAAGATGTATGCCGATATCTGAAGATTGATACCAAGTTGTTCAAAGAGAGAACATTATTGGGGGCAATTTCTTCAGCAAAGGATGAAATGGTGACGCCAGAGGAGTTTCGCCTTCGCGCAGAGGGAGATTTCAAGCAGCAGAAAATTGCGCAGGTGTATGAGGAGTATGAGAAGACATTACGCTCTAATAATGCGTTGGATTTTGATGATTTGTTGATGAAGACGGTACAGCTTTTTCAGACACAGCCGGACGTACTGGACTATTATCAAGAGAGATTTCGCTATATTATGGTAGATGAATATCAAGATACGAATACTGTGCAATTTCAGTTGATTCGTATTCTTGCCGGGAAATATAAGAATTTGTGTGTAGTTGGAGATGATGACCAATCCATTTATAAATTCCGTGGAGCAAATATTAAAAATATCTTGAATTTTGAACAGGAATTTGAAGATGCAGCAGTTATTAAGCTGGAACAGAATTATCGTTCAACAACCAATATTTTAGATGCAGCAAATGCAGTAATCAGTCATAATGTGGGAAGAAAAGAGAAAAAGCTTTGGACAGAGAATGAAAAAGGCGAGAAAATCAAATTTCGAGAGTTTGATACTGCATATGATGAGGCAGACTATGTTGTAGGCGATATTAGAGACAAGGTAAAGGAAGGTTCTTTTTCTTATCATGATCATGCGATTTTATATCGAACAAATGCACAGTCGCGTATGTTTGAGGAACGATTTGTGGCGGCAAACATACCTTATAAGGTAGTGGGTGGAGTGAATTTCTACGCACGAAAAGAAATCAAAGATTTACTTGCATATTTCAAAACGATCGATAATGGAAAAGATGATCTTGCGGTAAAGAGGATTATCAATGTGCCAAAGCGTGGAATCGGAGCTACTACAATAAACAGAGTACAGGAAAATGCAATGGAGAGGGAAATTACTTTTTATGATGCATTAAGCAGTGTAGATCTGATCCCTAATATCGGGCGAAGTGGAGCGAAGCTAACTTCATTTGTTGCTTTGATCGAGCATTTTAAGCAAAGAGTTTCCGAGGTGAGTCTTTCGGAATTGATGGACGAAATTATAGAGATGACGGCTTATAGAGAATATTTGGAAGCAGAGGGAGAAGAAGAAGCCGAAGCCCGAATGGAAAATATTGATGAGTTGAAAAATAAAATCGTTGCATATGAAGAATCGTGTGAGACTGAACGTCCGACATTGAGTGGATTTTTAGAGGAGGTTGCCCTTGTTGCAGATATTGACAGCTTAGATGAAACGAGCGATTACGTAGTGCTTATGACGTTACATAGCGCAAAAGGTCTGGAGTTCCCAAGGGTATACTTAGCAGGAATGGAAGATGGACTTTTTCCAAGTTATATGACGATCACAGCGGACGATCCTTCTGAGATCGAGGAAGAAAGGCGTTTGTGTTATGTTGGAATTACAAGGGCAAAACATGAGTTGATCATGACATACGCAAGAAGACGTATGGTTCGCGGCGAAACGCAATATAATAAAATGTCACGATTTTTAAAAGAAGTACCGATGTACCTTCTTTCTACAGGAAATGCAATCTGTAAAGAAGAAATGGATACGAAAAAGCTAAGCGCATATATGCAAGCGAAGCAGAATTTCCATGCCAAAGCCTATCAAGCGCCCAAACCGGTACAGCAATTTGGAAAAGCAGATGGAAAGGGACCGGGTTATGATGTGGGCGATCGGGTAAAGCATATGAAATTTGGCGAAGGGCTTGTGATCGGTATGAATGCAGGCGGCAGAGATTATGAAGTGACGGTACAATTTGATGAAGCAGGTGTGAAAAAGATGTTTGCTACATTTGCAAAATTACAAAAGATATAAAAACTGATAATTTAGTAGTAAAAGTGATGCAATGGTGTTATAATGATGACAATGATAGTTGTATCGAATCAAAAAACAGAAAGGACGTGCAGTTATGAGTAAATTTGAGGATATTATTGCAGCTTCAAAAGTAAGTGAATTATTACACAAGAAAGATGAAGACAAAGTAAAGACAACGATTCTTTGGGTACTGGCAATTATCGGTGTTGTTACAGCAGTAGCGGGAATCGCGTATGCAGTATACTGCTTCTTTACACCGGATTATTTAGAAGATTTTGATGAAGACTTCGAGGACGATTTTGATGATGATGAGTTTTTCGGAGACGCAGACGAAGTTTAGGAAAAAGTGTGGACAATGAGAAGGACGTGGTCAGATGACCACGTCTTTTTTTGGCGGAATCCTTTTTTGCTTTAAATTATTAAAGAATTTACTTGGCAAAAGAGGACTTTGCTGATAGAATAAAAAAGCAATAGTAAATAAGCGAGGATGAACATAGATGAAAAAAGGACAGATTTTTGAAGGAATCATAGGAAAAGTAGAATTCCCGAATAAGGGAATCGTAGCACTTCCGGAAGAGGGAAAAACTGTGATTGTGAAAAATGGGATTCCGGGTCAAAAAGTACGTTTTTGTGTAAATAAGATTCGGAAAGGAAAGGCAGAAGGGAGATTATTGGAAGTTCTTGAACAATCTCCTCTTGAAACGCGTGAGCCGGTCTGCAGTTTGTTCCCATCATGTGGAGGCTGTATGTATCAGACTATGTCCTATGAGGAGCAAATGCGTATGAAAGGACAGCAGGTGAAAGAAATTTTGGATGCTGTGATTGAAGGAGACTATATTTTTGAAGGTGTAAAGGCAAGCCCGAAGGAATTTGCTTATCGAAATAAGATGGAATTTTCCTTTGGAGATGAATACAAAGATGGGCCGTTGTCTCTTGGACTTCATAAAAAGGGAAGTACATATGATGTGCTGACAGCTGGAGACTGTAAGCTTGTTCATGAAGATCTCACAAAAATTTTGCTCTGTGTACTAGAGCATTTTCAAGAAAAGAAGGTAAGTTATTACAAAAAGATGCAGCATGTAGGTTATCTTCGTCATCTTCTTTTAAGAAGAGGGGATAAGACAGGAGAGATTCTTGTGAATCTTGTGACGACAACACAGGAGGAACATGAGATGGAGCCTCTTGTTCAGAAATTGTTGGCGCTTGATCTGGAAGGTAAGATTGTTGGAATTTTACATATATTGAATGACTCTTTGTCAGATGTTGTTCAGAGCGATGAGACAAGAATTCTCTATGGACAGGACTATTTTTATGAAGAGCTTCTTGGAATGGAATTTAAGATTACTCCATTTTCCTTTTTCCAACCAAACTCCTGTGGTGCAGAAGTACTTTATCAGACCGTAAGAGACTATATTGGAGATATTAAAGATATGGTTGTTTACGATTTATTTAGCGGAACAGGAACTATTGGTCAGATGTTGGCTCCTGTAGCAAAAGAAGTAATTGGAGTTGAAATTATTGAAGAGGCAGTAGAAGCGGCAAAAGAAAATGCGGCGCGCAATGGTTTATCCAACTGCAAATTTATAGCAGGAGATGTTTTCAAAGTATTGGATGAGATTGAAGAGAAACCGGATGTGATTGTACTGGATCCGCCAAGAGATGGAATCCATCCAAAAGCGCTTCCGAAGATACTGGATTATGGTGTGGATAGAATTGTGTATGTGTCATGTAAAGTGACGAGTTTGGCGCGAGATTTGGAGATGATGCAGGCAAGAGGATATCGAGTAGTTAAATGTGTGGCAGTAGACCAATTTGTGCATACGGTTCATGTCGAGACAATATGTTGCCTCCAAAAAGTCGAGAAAAATTAATCAAGGAATCTTGAAGAAAGGAACATATGGAAGAGTTATATAAAGCAATTGAAGAAAAAATCAAGGCATCCGGTTATCCGAGAGCGATTTCAGGAAGAGATGTGTATGATGATATTTGTGATCAAATTGACGGAAAAGAAAATGGAACGTACATTCTCTTATCAAAATTTGAGGAAGATGTGATCTTTGAATATCATATTACCATTATGGAAGAAGATTTTAATTTGGGACTTCTTACAATGAGAACTCCGGAAGGAGTATTTGAGACGGATTTTGATAAGTAAATCTGTAAGATTATTAAAAAAGAGAGGATAGAGAGTAATGGGTGATTTTATCGTGGAATTGATTCGGGCGGTGTACAACTTCTTATGGGGAGATTTATTTGTGCTTCCGCTTCCGGGAGGTCAGAAACTCCCATTGTCACTTTTGGTTATTATTTTGATTCCCGCAGGAATATATTTTACTGTGAAGACACGTTTTCTTCCGATTCGTTTATTCCCGGATATGATTCATGCACTTTTGGAGAAGAAAGACGGAAAAGGGAAAGGCGGAGCGCTTTCTGTGGTACAGTCTTTGATCGTATCTACAGCAACTCGTGTCGGAATGGGAAATCTTGTCGGAGTGGTTGCGGCGATTTCGGCAGGTGGAGCCGGAGCTGTATTTTGGATGTGGGTTACGGCTTTGATCGGTTCATCCACAGCGTTTATTGAAGCAACGCTTGCACAGCTATATAAAGAAAAAGATCCTCTTTATGGGGGCTTTCGCGGTGGTCCGGCATACTATATCCATAAATATTTAGAAGAAAAGAGTGGAAAAGTAAAACGTTACAGAATTCTTCCGGTACTATTTGCAATCTCCGGTTTGATCTGCTGGTGTGGAATCAGTCAGGTAATCAGTAATTCGGTTACATCTGCTTTTGACAACGCATTTCATATACCGCCGCTTTACACGACAATTGCTCTTGTTGTATTGGCTGCGATCATTGTTTTAAGAAAAAATGCAACAGTAAAAGTATTGGATGTTCTTGTTCCGATTATGGCAGGTTGTTATTTTGTAATGACAATTGTGATTATCGTATTAAATATCGGACAGCTTCCGGCAGTGTTCAGCAGGATTTTTGCAGAAGCATTTGGTATTCGCCAAGTTGTAGCCGGTGGATTTGGCGCTGTTCTTATGAATGGAGTAAAACGTGGATTATTCTCCAATGAAGCAGGATCAGGTTCTGCTCCGTGTGCTGCCGCTACTGCCGAAACAGATCATCCGGCGAAAGTTGGTTTGGTTCAGGCGTTAGGAGTATTTATTGATACAATTGTTATTTGTAGTTGTACTGCTTTCATTATGTTATTAACTCCTGCTGAATTTACCAATGGATCTGTGGGAATGGATTTCCTTCAAGGTGCAA
This sequence comes from uncultured Lachnospiraceae bacterium, assembly GCA_900550235.1. Taxonomy (GTDB): domain Bacteria; phylum Bacillota; class Clostridia; order Lachnospirales; family Lachnospiraceae; genus Faecalimonas. The sequence goes on along the minus strand of URRQ01000005.1, from coordinate 63,124 downwards.
TGCAGTATCACATGGGACAATTTGGAGTGATATTTATTGCGGTAATTCTTTGGTTGTTTAGTTTTTCTACTTTTATCGGAATCTTGTTTTATGCCCGATCGAATGTAGCATATTTATTCGGAGACAACTGGGCATCACAGACGGGATATAAAGTAGTTGCATTGGTTATGCTTTTTATCGGAGGACTTGCAGCATATACAGTTGTGTGGGATTTGGGAGATGTAGGAGTTGGATTAATGACACTGTTCAATATCTTTATTTTATTCCCGATGTCCAAAAAAGCGCTGGCATCACTTCGAAGCTATGAAGAAGGAAAAAAGAATAAAAATTAGGCAAAAACTCTCCGTTATGGAGAGTTTTTTGACGATATAGGAAATTCTTTTATGGAAAAGTGGTATGGTTAAAAAGTGGGAGAATGGATATGTTTTATCATGTCAGTTTCTGTTATACTAGATGGAAAAGAATGGAGGAAGATGAAAATGAAACGAATCGTGACGTTACAAGATATATCGTGTGTGGGAAGCTGCTCGCTTACAGTGGCATTACCTGTTATTTCAGCAATGGGAGTGGAATGTGGCATTTTGCCGACAGCGGTATTGTCCACACATACCATGTTCAAAAATTTCACAGTAAAAGATCTGTCGGATCAGATTGAACCGATTGCAGATGCATGGGAGAAGGAACAGATTGATTTTGAAGGAATCTATACAGGATATCTTGCTTCTGCGGAACAATGTCATCAAATCTGTGAGTTTTTTGACAGATTTAAAAAGGAAAATACAACGATTGTTGTAGATCCGGCCATGGCAGATAATGGAAAATTATATCTGGCATTTGACGAGAAGTTTCCAGCAGAGATGGCGAAAGTGTGTGCTAAAGCAGATGTAATCATACCGAATATTACAGAAGCGGCATTGTTGACGGGAATGCCTTATAAAACAGAACATGACAGAGCTTATGTAAGAGAATTGTTAGAAAGGCTTTTGAAACTTGGTTGTAAAACTGCGGCAATTACAGGTGTGAGCTATGAGGAAAATAAGCTTGGTGTTGCGGCATTGGATCAAGAGGGAAAGGAATTTGAGTATTTCACTCATAAATGTGCACAGAGTTTTCATGGAACAGGAGACGCCTATTCTTCTGTTGTCGTAGGAGGATTAATGCGAGGACTTTCATTAGGAGATTCTTTAAAACTTGCGGCTGATTTTGTAGTGGCATGTATTGAAGGAACGATGGCATCAGAAGATGCAAGAACATATGCGGTAGATTTTCAGAATCAGATCCCATTTTTGTGTGCGGAGCTTCAGAAAAAATTGAGTAACAGAGACTAGAGGTTGGGAATGGGAAAAATTAAGGATAGATTTTGAGAAAGGTGAGGATACTATGATAGATTTGAAAGGCATGATCAGTATCAATTTGTTAAAAAAAGAGGCCTTTACAGGAAGTGATGGGAAATTACGTTTTCGACTATATAAAGAAAAAAGCGAAGAGGAAGATGTATTAAGAGCTTCTTATTGGTTGGGGCAATACTGCTGGGAGGCAACAAAAGCAGAAGAAAAAAAATCCAAAGATTTTCCCTTTACAACGGATGGAATATGGGAAGCGGTAGAATGGCTGAATCAAAGAGTAGAAGAGATGGACTGAATTTAAAGGTTCATCTTTTTTCATGACGTAGTTATTAGGAAATCTATGTCGTAAAATGCAAATTGAACAAATTTATACAAATTTTGGCATGTTTTGCACTATTTCAATTAATATTGTTGGAATATAATGGAAAATGATTGTGAATAATAGGAAATTTGTGGTAGGATATGACAGGAGAAAAAGGAGAAGAGAGATGCGAAAGAAAATATCAATTAAGTCACGTTTGACGGTTTTGGTTACGGTCTGTTGTTTGATTCCTATGGCAATGATTGTCTTATGTCATTTTTATTATATCAACAGTAATCACTTTCACAGTAAAATCTTACAGCAGATCACACAACTAAAGTATCATGACCGAACAACAGTTGAACGGTTTCAAAAAGTAATACAACTATCAAGAGCAATATCATATGAAGGGGAAATTATCTCGGGCTTTCATGATTATGAAGAAGGAAAGATAACGGAAGAAGAGTTCTTGGCGTTGTCTAAGGAACAGATGAGTCAAAAATATGGAAGTCAGGAAATTGTGGATACGGCAAAACTATGGTTTTTGGAAAATCCCAATGCTTTAAATAGCAGTTTTTTTCGCAAGAGTTTCACGAGAGATTCCAGATATATGCAGAATTACTGGGAGGAAGATGGAGAAAAACTAATAGAGTTTGCAGAAATGATGCGAGAGGAAACTAAATTTTGTGTCTATGGGAAAAAATTGTATCTTGTAAGAAATGTTTATGATCTGAATGATAACAGGATAGCGGTACTTGCGTTGAAAATCAATCAGGAATATGGTTTGGAACGATATGCTTCATATGAGAGAGGAACCTCTGTGACGATGTATCTGGATGATTTCGTATTGCAATTGTTGGGAACAAAGGCAACAGAAGAGGAAGTAGATTTTAAAAAAGTAGGAGATGATTCCGGTTATATGTGGAAAGATGGAATTCTTCGTATTTATCACGAGGTGAATGCGGGGATTTTTCATTTCACAATGTTCGTGAGATTTGACGACAGCATTGCATTTAAACCATTTTTAGGATATGAGACTATTCTGTTAGGAATTGCTTTATGCTTGATTCCTATGTTACTTGTATTGATGCGAATATTTTCCAAACATGTTTCCGAGCCGATTGAAAAGATATTAAGCGGAGCAGAAGAAATCAAGAAAGGAAAGTTAGGATATACGTTAGACTATGAACCACAAAACAAAGAATTTCAAAATCTGACAGAAGCATTTAATCATATGTCAAAAGTATTGAAAAACTGGTTTGATCATATTTACGAAGAAGAATTGGCGCTTCGAGATGCGAAGATCATGGCATTGCAGTCACATCTGAATCCACATTTTATGAATAATACATTGGAAATTATCAATTGGGAGGCAAGACTTTCCGGAAATGAAAAAGTATCTCAAATGATAGGAGCGTTGGCTACGATTATGAATGCAGGAATTGATCGCAAACATGAACCGGAAGTCACTCTTTCACAAGAAATGAGCTACGTAGATGCATATTTGTATATTATTTCGGAGCGTTTTGGTAACCGTCTGAAAATCGTAAAAGAAATACCGGATGAGATTATGGATTATATGGTTCCACGATTGATTATCCAGCCAATTTTGGAAAATGCTGTAGAGTATGGGGCAGGATTTCGTCATCAGGGAACAAGAGAACTGGTTTTACGAGGGTATTCGGAAGGAGAATATCTTTATTTGGAAATTATCAACGAAGGGAAGCTTGATCAATATGCAAAGGATAAAATAAGAAGCTTATTGCAGGGGGATTATGACCGAAAAACAGAATCGTCAGGGAGTATGGGGATTACCAATGTACATCAACGTTTGAGAATCTTATATGGAGAACCCTGCGGATTAAAGATCATACAAAGTGATGAAAATCACGTATGCGCAAGACTTATCATCTTGGCATCATGTAATATAGAAAGAATATGTTTAAAGGAAGGATTATATGTATAAAGTAGTAATAGTTGATGACGAACCGATTATAGTTGAGGGGCTTTCGAGAGTCATCAAATGGGAATACTATGACTGTCAGATTGTTGGAACGGCATTTGACGGGAAGGAAGGTTTGGAGCTGATAGAGAAAAAGAAACCGGATATTGTTTTTACAGATATTGCAATGCCCGGTATGCAAGGTTTGCAGATGATCACGTCACTTCGAGTAGGTCATCCGGATATGATGTTTACAATCTTGACGGGATACCGTGATTTTGAATTTGCACAGACTGCAATTAATTTGGGTGTAAGCCGGTTCTTGTTAAAACCCTCCAATCTGTCAGAACTGGAAGAGGCTGTCCAGTTTATGGTAAATAAGTTGGAAAAACGAAAACAAGGAACGACATTTATAGACGATGAAATGCAAGACTGTGCAGGAAGCTTTCTTGTAAAAAATGCGTTGGATTATTTAGATGAGCATTATGCGGAAAAATTAACATTGAGCGAATTGGCGGAAAAAATGTACGTAAGTCAATGGCATTTAAGTAAACTTTTGAATGGTCATACAAAGAAAAGTTTTTGCGATCTTTTGAATGAAGTCCGTATTCGAGAGGCAAAACAATTACTCAATGACCTTTCGCTCCGTGTCGGAGACGTTGCGGATCAAGTTGGATTTCTGGATATTGCACACTTTTCCAGAGTGTTTAAGAAATATACAGGCATGTCTGCAAATGAATATCGAAATAGAAAGTTGGGATAATGGTCTGTTGTATTTCAAAGGTTCTGCTGATATAATAAAACTATGAGTTTGCTGGAGAACGGAGGAATAATTATGATTTACAGAGATTTTAAAGGTATGCAATTATCCATGCTTGGACTTGGTACGATGAGACTTCCATTAATAGATGGAGATAATTCCAAGATTGATGAGAAAGCTACAGCAGAGATGGTAGACTATGCGATGGAGCATGGAATCAATTATTATGATACGGCATGGGGATATCATAACGGAAATTCTGAAACGGTTATGGGAAAGGTGCTTTCCGCACATCCTAGAGACAGTTTCTATCTTGCAAGTAAATTTCCGGGATATGATGAGGAAAACTTCAAAAAGATCGAAGAGATTTTTGAGAAACAGTTGGAAAAATGCGGTGTAGAGTATTTTGATTTCTATTTATTCCATAGTGTAACAGAAGAAAACATTGATGGATATTTGAATAGAGAATACGGACTACTGGAATATTTATTGAAACAGAAAGAAAACGGAAGAATTCGTCATCTTGGTTTTTCGGCACATGCAGATTGTGACGTAATGAGAAGATTCTTAGAAGCCTATGGAGAACATATTGAATTTTGTCAGCTTCAGATTAACTATTTAGACTGGACATATCAGAAAGCAAAAGAGAAAGTGGAACTTTTAGAAGAATATGATATTCCTGTATGGATCATGGAACCGCTGCGAGGCGGAAAGCTTGCTTCGTTGTCGGTAGAAGCGGAAAAAGAGTTGTCAGAATTACGTCCGGACGAAAATATTCCGGCTTGGGCATTCCGTTTCTTACAGACAATTCCGAATGTAAAAATGATTCTTTCAGGTATGTCGAATTTTACACAGCTTAAGGAAAATATTGAGACGTTTGAGGAAGATAAGCCTTTGAATGAGGAAGAATTAAATGTGATTTTGAGAATTGCAGACGGTATGATGGGACGAATGATTCCTTGTACAGCCTGTCGTTATTGTACAACACATTGTCCGAAGGGATTGGAGATTCCATCATTGTTAGAGACATACAATAACAATATATTTGCAGGTTTGGAACAGATTCCGGAATCTGTATTGAAAAATGTAGAGCAGGAAAAAAGACCGTCAGAGTGTATTGGCTGTAGAAGTTGTGAAAAAGTATGCCCACAGCAGATTAAGATTTCTGAAGTAATGAAAGATTTTGCAGAGAGAATTCAAAAATAAAGACGGCAGTATCAAGTAAAAGGAGAGCATGAAAGTGGAGCAGGAAGTGCAGCACAAACGAAGGGTGAGATACAAAGGAACACATCCAAGAAATTACAAGGAAAAATATAAAGAATTACAGCCGGAAAAGTATCCGGAAACGATTGCAAAGGTGATTCAAAAGGGAGGAACACCGGTAGGAATGCACATCTCTATCTGTGTAAAAGAGATTTTGGAATTTCTTGAGATCAAGCATAGATCAAGTAGCCAAAGAACATGGCCCATTTGATTTTGTGCTGGCAGATTTGGGAGTGCCTTCCATGCAGATTGATAATCCGGAAAGAGGATTTACATATAAAAAGGAGGGGCCTCTTGATCTGCGTTTGAATCCACAAAAAGGGACTTCTGCGGCAGAGCGTCTGAAAGAAGTAACGGAAGAAGAACTTGCAGGTATGCTTTGGGAAAATTCAGACGAGCCTTACGCAGAAGAGATTGCAGCTTTGATACATGAGAAGCTACGGCGTGGAGAGGCAATTGAAACAACAACAGAGCTGCAGCATGTGATTGAGGAAGCATTGAGTTTCATACCGGAAAAAGATCGGAAAGATGCGGTGAAAAAATCCTGTGCCCGTGTATTCCAAGCGCTTCGTATTGATGTAAACAGTGAATTTGAAGTGCTGTATGAATTTATGGAAAAACTTCCGGAAGCATTGGCGTCAGGTGGGCGTGTGGCGATTCTTACATTCCATTCAGGGGAGGATCGGATTGTAAAGAAAGCATTTAAAGAATTAAAAAAGGCAGGTATATATCAAGAGATTGCGAATGAAGTAATTCGTCCGTCTGCCGAAGAATGTAATATGAACAGTCGCGCCCGTTCTACAAAAATGCGCTGGGCAATTAAGGCAGATTAAAAAATAGACAGAAAAGAAATAAGGGGTAAGTATGAAGTTTGAAGAATTGAGAAAAGAACACATCGTTTTTTCCTATCGAATTGGACCGGAGATGGGAATCGAAGGAGATGACGGCGGTTTTTCTATTGAATTATATGGAAACGGTAATTTGAGATATTGCAGATATAAGCTGTTTGATGAAATCATTGGTATTGAGATGTACAAGATGACCAAAGAGCAAGTGCGTCGAATTTATGATGTCATGAACTCTTATCAAGAAAAATTAAAAGAGATTCCGTCTAATTTGGAATGTGGAAGAGAAAAAACAAATGCTCAGGAGTTTCAGTTTTTGGATTATGGAAAAATATGGACATGGGATTTGGAACGACATATTTTACCATTGGAGATGATAAAAGACAAAGAACGCTATGCTACATATAAAGAGAATATGCGGTATGAGAATGTGATTTGCGATGTGTTCATGCGTCTTTGTGCAGCATTTAAAAAGGCTGGAATCATGCTGACGGCAGAATCTTGCGAATTGAGTGAAGACTGTAAGATCAGAGTAACGTGGAAGTAAAAAGACAGTATTAGTAGAGAGGATAGGGATGAAATTTATTCATTTATCGGATTTGCATTTAGGAAAACGTGTGAATGAATTTTCTATGATAGAAGATCAGAACTATATCTTGAATGAAATCTTAACAATCATTGATGAAGAAAATGCAGACGGTGTTTTTATTGCGGGAGATATCTATGATAAGCCGGTTCCGCCTGCGGAAGCGGTGCAATTGTTTGATTGGTTTTTAAATGAACTTGCAAAACGCGACTTGTATATATTTTTGATCAGTGGAAATCATGATTCGGCAGAACGATTGGCGTTTGGCGGAGAACTGATGAAAGAAAAGAAAGTGTTTGTTTCACCGGTATTTACGCAAATTCCATCTCCTGTTGTGCTAAAAGATACTTATGGAGAGGTGAATGTATATTTACTGCCGTTTATAAAGCCGGTTTATGTTCGTCGTGTGCTAGAAGAACAGGAGGAGATTCATAGCTATGATGAGGCGGTTCAAGCGGTAGTCGAAGCAATGCAGATAGACAAGAAGAAACGAAATGTGATTTTGGCACACCAGTTTGTAACAGGAGCTTTGAGGTCGGAGTCAGAAGAAATATCCGTGGGAGGCATAGACAATGTCAATGCCTCTCGTTTTGCTGTGTTTGATTATGTTGCATTGGGGCATATACATAGACCGCAGAATATGGCTGGAGATAAGATACGATATTGCGGGTCGCCATTAAAATATTCATTTTCAGAAAGTACACATCAAAAATCTGTTACAGTTGTGGAGTTACGGGAAAAAGATGAGGTGACGATTCGGACAGTTCCGCTTTCTCCTTTGCGTGATCTATGTGAAATCAAAGGAACTTATGAAGAATTGGTGTCGAAACAGTTTTATCAAAAGCAAACATGCGACAACTATATGCATGTGACCCTTACAGATGAAGAAGATATCCCGGATGTTTTGAATAAGCTTCGAGTGGTTTATCCTAATATTATGAAAATAGATTATGACAATAAACGAACGAAAATGAGTCAAAATATTGAAGAAGCAAAGCATATCAAGCAAAAAACACCGATGGAGTTATTTGGCGAATTATATGAACTTCAAAATAATCAGAACATGTCAGAAGAGCAACAGAAGTTTTTGCAGTTACTGATTGAAGAAATATGGGAGGAATCTTAGATGAAACCATTAAAACTTACCATGTCTGCTTTTGGACCGTATGCGGGAGAAGTGAAGGTTGATTTTGAACAGCTTGGTGAGCGGGGACTTTATTTGATTACCGGAGATACGGGAGCAGGTAAGACTACGATATTTGATGGAATCGCATTTGCACTTTACGGAGAAGCGAGTGGAAATAATCGAGAGTCAGATATGTTTCGAAGTAAATATGCAAAGGAAGAAACACCAACGTTTGTAGAGTTAGAATTCCAGTATCGTAACGAAGTGTATCGGGTGCGTAGGAATCCGGAATATTTAAGGCCTGCAAAAAAAGGAAAAGGACTGACGACAGAAAAAGCAGATGCTCAATTGGAGTATCCAGATGGGAAAATTATTACGAAGAGCAAAGAAGTGACGAAGGCAGTCGTCGAGTTGATTGGACTGGATCGAGGCCAATTTACGCAAATAGCTATGATCGCTCAGGGTGATTTTCTGAAACTGCTTTTTGCAAAAACAGAGGATAGAAGTAAGATTTTTCGAGAAATATTTCATACAAAAGAGTATCAGATTCTGCAGGAACGCTTAAAGACTATGTCCGGTACACTCCGAATAGAGTATGAGCAATTGACGAAAAGTATCCAACAATATAAGACGGAAATTCATTCGGATGACGAACGAAAAGACAATACTGTAGAAGAGACGTTGCAATTTTTAGCATGTTTAATAGAAGATGAGAAAAAGACAATTCTGGAATGTGACTATAACTTGGAGTGTTTGGAAGAACAGATTGCAGGGATTCAAAAGGCAATTGGGAAAGCGGAAAATCAAAAGCGTGCAGAACAAGAACTTGTACGGATCAATGAAGAATTGGCTGTGTGGATTTCGCGGATGCCAGAAATAGAAGAAGTTTTAAAGGCAGAGGAAAAACGGCAGCCGGAGAGAGAAAAGTTAGCATTGGATATTGCAGGATCTGAAGAAAAACTTTCACTGTATGAAGAAGCCGATCATATCTTGGAACAAAAAACGAAGGCAGAGGCTCAGACGTCTGCTTTGAAAAAAGAAAGAGAAGATTTAAAAGAGAAAAAGGAAAACGGAACGGGAAAACTACAAAAAATAAAAGAGCTGCTTGTGCAGTATCAAGATTTGGATGCACGGTGTGTACGTTTGGAACAAGAGGAGCAGAAAGTAAAGGAAGAAAAAGCGAAGGTTCGCAATTTCCAAAAGGTTCTCGTTGAGTATCGAGAATTGGCAAAACGGTTGAAAAATGCACAGGAAGACTATCAGAAGGGGAATGCAGAAAGCATACGGATTCGAAAGATTTTTGAACAGATGGAACAGAATTTCTTAGATGGGCAGGCTGGAATATTGGCTGAACATTTGGAAGAGGGTGCGCCTTGTCCGGTCTGTGGGGCGACTCATCATCCAAATCCTGCAAAAATACAAGAATCGACTTGTACAGAAGAGGAACTAAAGCGTATCAAGGAAAAAAATCAAAAGTTATCCGATCAAGTCTTTTTATTAAGTGAAAAGGCCGGTAAAACGAAAGGACAACTGGAAGAAAAGAAAAAACAGTTGGAAGAAACATGCAAAGAATTATTTGGAGAAATTCCGCAGTCGATTTCATCGTCACTAGAAGAGCGTGTACAGTGTCTGCACATACAAGAGAGCACGATAAACGAACAGCGAAAACGAGCAAATCAAGCGATTCAGCAAAAAAAGATACTGGAAGAGCAGAATGAAAAAGGAGAGTCTTATTTGAAAAAATGGGACGAAATGCTGGAGGAAAAAGAACGTCGATATCATGAAATGGAACGGGAATGCGCTATTTTAACAGAACGTTATGAAAAGGCAATCTCTGTTCTGTCGTATACAAGTAAGAAAGACGCCTTACAAGCGCTCGAAAAGAAAAAAGATCAGAAGAATGCTCTTGATTTGGCATATCGTAGTGCGGAAGAGCAGTATCGAACTACAAAAGAAACCATACAAAGTAAAACTGCAAAAATACAGACGTTACAAGAGCAATTGGATGGATTTCAAGATTCAAAGTATGCAGAACTCTTGGAACAGCAACAAAGTTGTATGCAGAAAAAACGTGAGATTCTTTTGAAAAAAGAAAAAACAGTTACAGACTATCAAATGAACAAGCGAGTTGAAAACGCAATCCAAGGACAGTTTGAAAAACTACAGAATGTTGAAGAACAATGGAAAATGGTAAAAACTCTTTCCAATACAGCTAACGGAAACGTAAGTGGGAAAGAAAAGATTATGTTGGAAACTTACATTCAAATGAGTCATTTCAATCGGATCATAGCAAGAGCAAACACCAGATTCATGATGATGTCCGGCGGACAGTATGAATTAAAGCGAAGAGAAACTGCGGAAAATCTGAGAAGTCAAAGTGGTCTTGAATTAGATGTGATTGATCATTACAATGGTAGTATACGAAGTGTTCGAACTCTTTCCGGTGGAGAATCATTTCAAGCATCTCTCGCACTCGCTTTGGGGTTATCTGATGAGATTCAATCAGAGGCAGGAGGAATTCAATTGGATGCGATGTTCATAGATGAAGGATTTGGTTCTTTAGATGAGGAAACGTTGGATCAGGCGGTAAAAGCATTGCTGAATTTGGCAGATGGAAATCGTCTTGTAGGAATCATTTCCCATGTGGCGGAATTGAAAGAAAGAATAGAAAAGCAGATCATTGTCACAAAACAAAAATCAGACGGAAGCACAGTAAAACTTATAACAGGAGAATAATTATGCAGTATACGGTACCTCATTACTATAATAAATTTCACTGCACGGCAGATCAATGCGAAGACACTTGTTGTGCAGGATGGCAGATCATGATCGATGAGCGTTCTTTAAAAAAATATCGAAAGGTCAAAGGAGCTTTTGGAAATCGGCTTTTCAATTCAATCGATTGGAAAGAAGGATCATTTCTACAATATGATGGGAGATGTGCATTTTTAGATGAGAATAATTTGTGTGATATTTGTTCGGAATTAGGGCCTGACATGTTTTGTAAAACGTGTAGAAATTATCCGAGACATATAGAAGAATTTCCGAATGTACGGGAAATTTCCCTTTCGCTTTCTTGCATGGAAGCAGGAAAACTTATCTTAGGCTGTACTTCTCCGATAAGATTTTTGACAAAAGAAACGGAAAGAGATGAGGCGGAAGAAGAGACGTTCGATTATTTCTTGTATGATAAGCTTTTGTCAGTACGAGAAAGTGCAATCCGAATCTTACAAAACAGAGAAGAGAAAATTGGACTTCGAATCGCCATGGCGCTGGGACTTGCACATGATGCAGAATGTAAGATTCGTAAGAGAAATCTCTTTGAAGTAGATGAAGTATGTGCGCGCTATGAAAAAGAGGGGGCTCCTCAACGCTTTCTAAAAAAATTAAAGAGTTGTCAAGAGGAAAATGGAAAACGCTTCCAGACAATGCAGGAACTATGGTCTATATTCGGTGAATTAGAAATACTTAGAAAACAATGGCCGGATTATATCAAAGATTTAGAAGGTATTTTATATCATTCAGAAGAAGAATATTTGGAGATGCGAACAGAGTTTCAGGAGAATGTTCTGCAAAAGCACAGTTATAGTGAACAATTAATGGTCTATTTTGTGTTTACGTATTTTTGTGGTGGTGTTTACGATGGACGAGGGTATTCCAAAATGCTGATGGCAGTAGTAAGCACTCTTTTGATCGAAGAACTGGCAATGGCAGTTTATTGGAAAAAAGAGAAACAATTTACTTTTATGGATATGGTAGAAGTTGCCCATCATTATTCGCGAGAGGTGGAACATTCCGACGAGAATCTTGAAACATTGGAACGGATTGTAGCAGAAAAAGACTATATATGGTATAATAAATTGTTATGCAGCGAGTTATAGTAAAACTTGTGAAAGATGAGGAATAGAAAAATGAAGAGAACAGATGAGAAATATCAGGCTTATGTGCAGATTTTAAAAGAAGAATTAGTGCCGGCTATGGGATGTACAGAACCGATCGCATTGGCATATGCGGCAGCAAAAGCCAGAGAAGTGCTTGGCTGTTTACCGGACAGAGTTTGTATTGAAGCGAGCGGAAGCATTATTAAAAATGTGAAAAGCGTGATTGTTCCGAACACAGACCATCTAAAAGGAATTCCTGCAGCGGCAACGGCTGGGATCATTGCAGGAAAACCAGAAAAAGAATTGGAAGTGATCGCAGAGGTTTCCCAAGAAGGTACAAGGAAGATGAAAGAATACTTGGAAACAACCCCGATCACAGTAGAACATGTGGATCACGGAATTACGTTTGAGATTATCGTGACAGTATACCACGAGGAGTCTTATGCAAAGGTAAGAATTGCAAATTATCACACGAATATTGTATTGATTGAAAAAGATGGAAATGTACTCTATCAGATTGAAGTGGAAGGGGAAAAGGAAGAAGGACTTACTGACCGATCTTTGTTAAATGTAGAAGATATCCTTGACTTTGCCAATACAGTTGAAGTAGAAGATGTAAAAGAAACATTGGATCGGCAGATTGCTTATAATACGGCAATTTCTGAAGAAGGACTTCGTGGAGATTATGGAGCAAATATAGGTTCAGTACTTCTTGCTACATATGGAGATGATGTACGTACGAGAGCAAAAGCGGCAGCGGCAGCAGGCTCTGACGCCAGAATGAATGGGTGTGAACTTCCGGTTATTATTAATTCGGGAAGTGGAAATCAAGGAATGACAGCATCTTTGCCGGTTATTGAATATGCGAAAGAGTTAAAATCAAGCGAAACAGAATTATACCGTGCTTTAACTTTATCCAATCTTGTAACAATTCATCAAAAGACAGGAATTGGTCGCTTGTCTGCTTTTTGTGGTGCAGTTAGCGCGGGAGCGGGAGCAGGAGCCGGAATCGCATATTTGATGGGAGGTACATTTGAAGAGATTGCTCATACGATTGTCAATGCACTTGCAATTGTTTCAGGAATCGTTTGTGACGGTGCGAAAGCATCTTGTGCAGCCAAAATCGCTTCCGCAGTCGATGCTGGAATTTTAGGATATAATATGTATAAACAAGGACAACAATTCTATGACGGCGATGGAATTGTAATCAAAGGTGTAGATGCAACGATACGCAATGTAGGAAGATTGGGAAAAGACGGCATGAAAGGAACCAATGAAGAAATCATCCGTATTATGGTAGGAGAATAAGCGCAGATGGGTATATTGGAACTCTTTTTTATTGCGGTAGGTTTGTCCATGGATGCATTTGCAGTTTCTGTGTGTAAGGGACTTTGCATGAGAAAATGCACTTGGAAAAAAGGAATGATCGTTGGATTGTATTTTGGCTTTTTTCAAGGGTTTATGCCTCTTATAGGATATATTCTCGGTGTTCAGTTTAAAGACATGATTACTTCTATTGACCATTGGATCGCATTTGTGCTCTTGGGGCTGATTGGTGGAAATATGATCAGAGAAGCGTTGTCAGATGATGAAGAAGAGGAAGTATGCAGTGTAGATGGAAATGAACTTGCAGTGAAAGAGATGCTTGGACTTGCAGTGGCAACGAGTATTGATGCGTTGGCAGTTGGCGTGACGTTTGCGTTTTTACATGTAGATATTGTGCCCGCAGTCCTATTTATCGGAGGAACAACGTTTTTGATTTCTGTGGCAGGAGTAAAAATCGGGAATATATTTGGAGCAAAATATAAAGCGAAGGCAGAACTTGCCGGAGGGATCATATTGATTCTGATGGGAGTTAAAATATTGTTGGAACATCTTGGAATATTAGGATAAAACTAGGAAGGTGAATGTATGAAATGGAATAAATTCAGATTAAAAACAAAGACAGAAGCGGAAGATATCGTAAGCAGCATGCTTGCGGATCTCGGAGTGGAAGGAGTAGAAATAGAAGATAAGATTCCTCTTACGGCGGCAGACAAAGAGCAAATGTTTGTAGACATTCTACCGGAGACAGAGGCAGATGACGGAGTGGCATACTTAAGCTTCTATTTAGATGATGACGCAGATATAGAAGGTATTCTTGCGAATGTAAAGCAGGAATTGGAAGAAATGAAAGAATTTATAGATTTGGGAGAATGTAGTATTGAAGAATCGCAGACAGAAGATGTAGACTGGATCAATAACTGGAAAAAGTATTTTCATCAATTCTATGTAGACGATATTTTGATCATTCCGTCTTGGGAGAAAGTAAAGCCGGAAGATGAAGACAAGATGATCGTTCACATTGATCCGGGAACGGCATTTGGAACAGGAATGCATGAGACAACACAGCTTTGTATCCGCCAGATTCGAAAATATGTAACAAAGGACACACGAATTCTTGATGTTGGCTGTGGAAGTGGAATTCTTGGAATGCTTGCATTGAAATTTGGTGCAAATTATTCTGTAGGTACAGATTTGGATCCTTGTGCTATTGATGCAACATATGAGAATATGGAAGAAAACGGAATTTCCAAAGATCAATATGAAGTTATGATTGGAAATATCATTGATGATAAATCGGTGCAGGATACGGTCGGTTATGAAAAATATGATATCGTTGTAGCCAATATTCTTGCGGATGTGCTTGTACCGTTGACTCCTGTGATCGTAGATCATTTGAAACAAGGAGGAATCTATATTACAAGCGGTATTATTGATGACAAAGAAGAAACTGTAGTTGAGGCTGTGAAAAAAGCAGGACTTGAGGTTCTTGAAGTAACATATCAAGGAGAATGGGTATCTGTAACAGCGAGAAAAAACTAGGAGGCACATATGCATCACTTTTTTGTGACACCGGATCAGGTGAATGAGAATCACATTTTCATCGAAGGCTCAGATGTGAATCATATGAAGAATGTGCTTCGTATGAAGATTGGTGAAGAATTCCAAGTCAGCGATGGGAATAATAAGAAATACAGATGTAAGATCGAGGAGTTTACGGAAAAAGAAGTATGTGCAATGATTTTGGAAGAACTGAAAGCAGACACAGAACTTCCGTCAAAGCTTTATCTTTTTCAAGGACTTCCCAAAAGTGATAAAATGGAATGGATCGTACAAAAAGCGGTGGAATTGGGCGCGTGGGAGATCATTCCTGTTTCTACAAGACGTGCAGTAGTGAAGCTAGATGAGAAAAAAGCTGCGAAAAAGGTAGAGCGGTGGAACAGTATTTCTGAAAGCGGCGCCAAGCAGTCCGGAAGAGCGAGGATTCCGGAGGTAAAATCAGTCATGTCTTATAAGGAAGCACTTTCTTATGCAAAGCAGTTGGATATTGTATTGATTCCGTATGAGCTGGCTGAAGGGATGCAAGAGACAAAACAGTTGATCCGTTCGATTGAGCCGGGACAATCCGTGGGAATTTTCATTGGGCCGGAAGGTGGATTCGAGCAGGAAGAAGTAGAATTAGCAGTCGAGATGGGCGCAAAGCCTGTGACGTTAGGCAAGCGAATCTTGCGTACAGAGACTGCAGGTCTTACCATGCTTTCTGTTTTGATGTATCATCTAGAGAGCTAAAAACATAAGCTGATAGTAAGAACAATAGATAGGAGAAGATAAATGGAAGTATATTTGGACAATTCCGCGACGACAAGGTGTTATGATTGTGTAGGGGAAACCGTTCGAAAGGTGATGTGCGAGGAGTATGGCAATCCTTCCTCTATGCATAGAAAAGGTGTTGAAGCAGAAAAATATATTCGGGAAACAAAAGAAATTCTTGCCAAGCTTTTAAAAGTGCAGGAGAAGGAATTGTTTTTCACATCCGGAGGAACCGAAAGTGATAATCTTGCATTGATTGGTTGTGCGAGAGCGAATAAAAGAGCTGGAAATCATTTGATCACTACATCTATTGAGCATCCTGCAATTTTGAATACGATGCAGTATTTGGAAGAAGAAGGATTTAGAGTCACGTATCTTCCAGTTGATGAAACAGGACGGATTCGATTACAGGATTTAAGAGAAGCGTTGTGTAAAGATACGATTTTAGTTTCTATTATGTATGTGAACAATGAAATTGGATCCGTGCAGCCGATCGATGAGGCGGTACAGATTGTAAAGAACTACAATCGAAATATATTATTCCATGTTGATGCAGTGCAGGGATTTGGAAAATATCGAATATACCCAAAGAGAGTAGGCATCGATCTGTTATCTATCAGCGGTCATAAAATCCATGGGCCAAAGGGAATTGGCGCGTTATATGTCAATGAAAAAGTAAAGATTCATCCGATTATATTTGGTGGAGAACAGCAAAAGAATATTCGTTCCGGCACAGAAAACGTACCGGGGATTGCAGGACTTGGTGTGGCGGCAAAAGAAATATATACAGATTTAGATGCTAAGACTTCTCATATGAGAGAATTGAAACAAAGATTTATTGAGGGTATTGCAAAAATCGAGAACACAAAAGTCCACGGACTGACTGATGAAAGAAGCGCTCCGCATATTGTGAGTGTGGGAATCGCAGGAATCAGAAGTGAGGTGCTGCTTCACACATTGGAAGAACGTGGAATCTATGTGTCTTCCGGTTCGGCTTGTGCATCGAATCATCCGGCAATCAGTGGAGTATTGCGCGGTATCGGAACAACGAAAGAGTTCTTGGATTCTACGTTGAGATTTAGTTTGTCAGAATTTACAACAAAAGAAGAAATTGACTACACACTTGGCGTATTGTATAATTGTGTACCAATGCTTCGAAGATATACAAGACATTAGCATTGAAATGAGTTACAAAAGGGAAGGAAGAATAGACATGAAATTCCAGTCATTTTTAATAAAATACGGAGAAATAGGCATTAAAGGCAAAAACAGATATTTATTTGAAGACGCATTAATGCGTCAAATGCGTTTTGCATTACAGGACGTTGATGGAACATTTAGAGTACACAAGTCTTCAGGTCGAGTGTATGTGGAATGTGAAGGAGACTATGATTACGAAGAGACTGTAGAAGCGTTGAAAAGAGTATTCGGTATTGTTGGAATCTGTCCGGTAGTACATGTACCGGATGAAGGATTTGACGCTTTGAAAAAGACGGTTGTTAATTATATGGACGACATGTATCCGGATAAAAATATTACATTCAAAGTAGAAGCGAGAAGAGGAAGAAAGAACTATCCAAAAACTTCCATGGAGATTAATTGTGAAGTTGGAGAAGCTATTTTGAACGCATTTCCGGAAATCCGTGTCAATGTACACAAACCGGATGTAATGCTTCATATTGAAGTAAGAGATGAAATATATATTTATTCAGAAATTATTCCAGGACCAGGCGGAATGCCGGTTGGAACAAATGGGAAAGCGATGCTTCTCTTGTCGGGAGGAATTGACAGCCCGGTTGCAGGATATATGATTGCGAAACGTGGAGTAGGACTTGAAGCAACATATTTCCATGCACCGCCATATACAAGTGAACGAGCAAAACAAAAAGTCATCGATCTTGCGAAATTAGTATCAAAATATTCAGGACCGATTACACTTAATATTGTAAATTTTACAGATATCCAGTTGTATATTTATGACAAATGTCCGCATGATGAATTGACAATCATTATGCGCCGCTATATGATGATGATTGCAGAACACTTTGCGAAGGAAAGTGGTTGTCTTGGATTGATCACAGGTGAAAGTATTGGTCAGGTGGCAAGCCAGACAATGCAGAGTCTTGCGGCAACAAATGACGTATGCACATTGCCGGTATATCGTCCGGTGATCGGATTTGATAAACAAGAAATTGTTGAAATTGCGGAAAAGATTGACACATATGAGACATCAATTCTTCCGTTTGAAGATTGCTGCACAATCTTTGTTGCAAAACATCCAGTGACAAAACCAAATATTAATATCATAAGACGTTCTGAAGAAAATTTGGCAGAAAAAATTGATGAATTATTTGAAGAAGCTGTCAATTCGGTAGAGAGAATTGTTGTAAAACCATAAAAAAATAGAATGTGCGTTTGCACATTCTATTTTACTAAACAATGTATGGTTTTAAAATATCTAAAATATCTTCTACATCATTTTCGGCATGGATGTTTAAAGTAATTGGTTTAGATAAATCTAAACTGAAAATACCCATGATAGATTTAGCGTCGATTACGTAACGTCCTGATACTAAATCAAAATCATAATCAAACTTCGTAATTTCGTTTACGAAAGATTTTACTTTGTCAATCGAATTTAAAGAAATTTCTACTGTTTTCATTGGATAACCTCCTTTATATTTAGTTCCACTTATTATATTAAGATGTATGGTAGAAATTGTCAAGAAACAAACTGACTAAGGTAACGGGAAAATTTGATTGGAATATTACAAATTGACAAAAATAGACAAAAGAGGTGGAAAGGTGAAAAAAGCAGCATTACACAATTTAGGATGCAAAGTGAATGCCTACGAAACAGAGGCGATGCAGGAATTATTGGAACAGGCAGGATATGAAATCGTTCCATTTAAAGAGGGAGCAGATATCTATATTATTAATACATGCACAGTTACAAATATGGCGGATCGGAAATCACGTCAAATGCTTCATCGTGCAAGAAAAATGAATCCTGATGCGATTATTGTGGCAGCAGGATGTTACGTGCAGACAAAAGACGAAGAAGAGAAGTTGGACGAGTGTATTGATATCGTGATTGGAAATAACAGAAAAAAAGATATCGTTGAAATATTGGAAGAATATGAAGGACAGAAACAAACAGTTCAAAAAGATGTGATCGATATTAACCACACAAAAGAATATGAAGAACTGCATCTGAGCAAAACTGCAGAACATACGAGAGCGTATTTAAAAGTGCAAGATGGGTGTAATCAGTTTTGTACGTATTGCATCATTCCATATGCAAGGGGAAGGGTTAGAAGCCGTCGAAAAGAAGATGTAGTAGAAGAAGTGAAAAACCTTGTGAAAAACGGTTATCAGGAAGTCGTGCTTACAGGAATCCACCTAAGTTCTTACGGTGTCGATTTCGGAGAAACAGAAGATCTGCTTTCTTTAATTCTGGCAGTTCATGAGGTGGAAGGATTAAAAAGGATTCGTCTTGGCTCACTTGAACCAAGAATTATCACGGAAAAATTTGTACAGACAATTTCCGGCTTGGAAAAAATGTGCCCACACTTCCATTTATCATTACAAAGTGGGTGCAATGCTACATTAAAACGTATGAACAGAAAATATACGGCAGAAGAATATTATGAGAAGTGTGAACTTCTTCGAACATATTTTGAACATCCGGCATTGACAACAGATGTAATCGTAGGCTTTCCGGGAGAGACAGAAGAGGAATTTCAACAATCAATGAGTTTTGTAGACAAGGTGAATTTTTATGAGACTCATATTTTCAAATATTCAAAACGTGAAGGGACAAAAGCAGCTGTCATGCCGGATCAGGTACCTGAACAGGTGAAGACAGTAAGAAGTAATCAGCTGTTGGCATTAAATGAGAAAAAGCAGAAAGAGTTCGAGCAGTATTATCTTGGAAAATCTGTTGAAGTGTTGATGGAAGAAGAGATAGAAAAAGAAGGAAAATATTTCCAAACGGGACACACAAAAGAGTATATCCGTATTGCGGTTGAATCTGAGGAGAATTGGCAGAATAAATTGGTAAATGTTAAAATTGATGATCATTTACAAATTATTCATTAAATTTAACAACTAGCCGATTGAAATTTGTTATCAATTATATTAGAATGAGAATGAAGTAAACTAAAGGACGTGATAAAATGAAAGATTTAAATAACACACAGTTTTTTCGTGTAGAGCCGGCTCCGCAGATTCAAGCGAAAGATATTTTGGAAATTGTGTATCAGGCTCTTAGAGAAAAGGGATATAATCCGGTCAACCAGATTGTTGGTTATATTATGTCAGGCGATCCGACGTATATTACAAGTTATATGGGCGCAAGAAGTCTGATCATGAAAATGGAACGTGATGAATTGGTAGAAGAGATGCTTAAGACGTATATTGAGCATTATTCATGGGAATAATCATATGAGAATTATGGGATTGGATTATGGCTCTAAGACTGTAGGGGTTGCAATCAGCGATCCCCTCGGTCTTACGGCTCAGGGAATAGAGACAATTTGTAGGAAGGAAGAGAATAAACTTCGGAAAACACTTGCGAGAATTGAAGAATTAGCAAAGGAGTATGAAGTGGAGAAGATTGTTCTTGGTCTTCCAAAGCATATGAACAATGACATAGGTGATCGTGCTGAAAAATCATTGGAATTTAAAGAAATGTTGGAGCGCCGTACCGGTTTGGAAGTAGTGATGTGGGACGAGCGCCTTTCTACTGCATCAGCAGAGCGGACATTGATTGAGAGTAATGTAAGAAGAGAGGATCGCAAAAAATATATAGATAAGATTGCGGCAGTTTTTATTTTGCAGGGGTATTTGGATTCTGTGTATATGCAGAATAGAGAATAATACGTGAGGTGCGGTATGGAGAAGATTAAATTTATGTTGGATGACGGAGAAGGCTCCGTGGATTTTTATGTGTTGGAAGAAACAAAGATTAACGGCGTTTCTTATATTTTGGTAGCGGACTCAGAAGATGAGGACGGAGAGTGTTTGATATTAAAGGACACAAGTATGCCGGAAGAAAAAGAGAGTGTATATCAGATTGTAGAAGATGATGTAGAGCTTGCGGCAGTATCAAAAGTATTCGGTGAATTATTAGAAGATGTAGAAATCGAAATGTAACGTACAGAGTTTGAGAGGTAATATATGTCTGTTGAGCGGGAAAAATTTATTGAAATGTTGAAAGAAAAGAAATTAAAGATAACAAGACAAAGGCTTGCAGTTCTCGAAGTCCTTGCTGAGCAGGGAGACAGACATATGACGATAGATGATATATATAATTTAGTAAGAGAAGAATTCCCTGAAATAGGGGTTGCAACCGTATACAGAACCGTGCAGTTGTTGTTGGAAATGCAGCTTGTGGATCGGATAGAGTTAAATGATGGATGTGTGAGGTACGAGATCGGACGGCAGTTTTCGGGAGAAAAGAGACATTACCATCATCATTTAGTATGCAAATCTTGTGGAAAGATTGAATCTTTTAATGAAGACCTTTTGGAGGAATTGGAAAAACAGATTCAAGAAGAAACAGGATTTCAAATATGGGATCATGAGTTGAAGTTTTACGGCAGATGTAAGGACTGTGTGCAGGATAGAAAAAAATGTGCGGAACATACATAAAATAATGGAGGTATCAAGTTGAAAAAAGAAAAAACTTCAAAATTGAGAATCATTCCATTGGGCGGATTGGAACAGATTGGAATGAACATTACTGCCTTTGAATATGAAGACAGTATTATTGTAGTGGACTGTGGTCTTGCATTTCCGGAAGACGATATGCTCGGAATTGACCTTGTGATTCCGGATGTGTCGTATCTGAAAGAGAATGCGCAGAAGTTAAAAGGTTTTGTGATCACGCATGGTCACGAAGACCATATTGGAGCATTGTCATATATTTTAAAAGATATCAATCTTCCGGTATATGCGACAAAGCTTACAATGGGAATTATTGAAAATAAGTTAAAGGAACATAATTTACTTAGAAGTACAAGACGAAAAGTTGTAAAACATGGGCAATCGATCAATCTCGGACAATTTCGTATTGAATTTATTAAAACGAACCATAGTATTGCGGATGCATCTGCTCTCGCAATTTATTCTCCGGCAGGAATTGTTGTCCATACCGGTGACTTCAAAGTAGATTATACGCCTGTATTTGGAGATGCGATTGATCTGCAACGTTTTGCGGAGATTGGAAAAAAGGGTGTCCTTGCATTAATGTCTGATAGTACTAATGCAGAACGTCCGGGATTTACAATGTCAGAACGTACAGTTGGAAAAACATTTGATCAAATCTTTGCAGAACATAAGAATACACGAATTATTATTGCAACATTTGCTTCAAACGTAGACCGTGTGCAGCAGATTATTAATTCTGCCTATAAATACGATCGAAAAGTTGTTGTGGAAGGCCGAAGCATGGTAAGTATTATCGATACCGCTTCCGAACTTGGATATTTGGACATTCCGGATAAGACGTTGATTACGATCGATCAGCTGAGGAACTATCCGGACGAAAAAACGGTGTTGATTACAACTGGAAGTCAAGGAGAATCTATGGCAGCTTTGTCACGTATGGCTGCCGATATCCATAAAAAAGTCAGCATTAAACCTGGAGATACAGTTATTTTTAGTTCCAGCCCGATTCCGGGGAATGAAAAAGCAGTTTCTCGTGTGATCAATGAATTGTCACAAAAAGGAGCTACGGTTATTTTCCAGGATACTCATGTATCAGGTCATGCTTGTCAGGAAGAAATCAAACTGATCTATTCCCTTGTAAAACCTAAATATGCAATTCCTGTGCATGGAGAATATCGTCATCTTCGTGCCAATGCTAAAATTGCGGAGAGTTTAGGTATTTCAAAGGAAAATATTTTCATTTTACAGTCAGGAGACGTATTGGCTCTTGATAATAACGGGGCAGATGTTGTGGACAAAGTTCATACAGGAGGAATTCTTGTGGATGGACTTGGAGTTGGAGATGTTGGAAATATTGTTCTCCGTGATCGTCAGCACCTTGCAGAAGACGGAATTTTAATTGTAGTATTAACTTTGGAGAAGAGAACAAATCAGATTTTGGCAGGACCGGATATTGTGTCCAGAGGATTTGTGTATGTAAGAGAATCTGAAGGCTTGATGGAAGAGGCTCGTCAGGTTTTATCTGAAGCGTTGGATCAATGCCTTACTCAGAATAGAAATGCGGATTGGAGCAGGATCAAACTTGTTATTCGTGATACAATGAATGAGTTTATTTGGAAAAGAACAAAGAGAAAACCAATGATTCTTCCAATTATTATGGATGTATAGAAGGAAACAGTCATGATTGTAGATGAACGTATGGTAACATTTATCCATTCTTTGGAAACCGAGAATAGTGAAATATTGGAAACCATTGAACAAGAGGCACTGGATACATTTGTGCCGATTATAAGAAAGGAAATGCAGAGCTTTTTAAAAGTTCTGCTTTCTATTCAGAAGCCTTTAAAGATCTTGGAAGTAGGGACTGCGGTAGGGTTTTCGGCGATTCTTATGAGTGAGTATGTACCGGTAGAATGTCAAATTACTACGATCGAAAAATATGAGAAACGAATACCGATTGCAAGAGAGAATTTTAAAAGAGCAGGAAAAGAGAAACAGATTACGCTGTTGGAAGGTGATGCGCTTGAGATTCTAAAAGGGCTTGATGAGTCATTTGACTTTATTTTTATGGATGCGGCAAAAGGACAGTATATTTATTATATGCCGGAAGTGATTCGATTACTAAAAAAGGGTGGTATTCTTGTATCTGATAATGTGCTTCAAGATGGAGATATTATTGAGTCTCGTTTTGCGGTAGAGAGACGAAATCGAACGATACATAGCCGTATGCGTGAGTATTTATATGAATTAAAACATGATGATAGATTATTAACTTCCATTATCCCTTTGGGAGATGGCGTGGCAGTAAGTGTAAGACAATAGGAGGCTAAAGACATGGCGAGACACCCGGAACTACTTATCCCGGCGAGCAGTTTGGAAGTACTGAAAACTGCGGTTATTTTTGGAGCGGATGCAGTATATATTGGTGGAGAAGCATTTGGGCTTCGTGCAAAGGCGAAGAATTTTTCCAAAGAAGATATGGAGGAAGGAATTCGATTTGCACATGAACATAATGTAAAAGTTTATGTGACAGCAAATATTTTAGCACATAATAGTGATTTGGAAGGTGCAAGAGAATATTTCCGTGAATTAGAGCAGATGAATCCGGATGGATTGATCATCGCAGATCCGGGAATGTTCGTGTTAGCGGGAGAAGAATGCCCACATATTGAGAGACATATCAGTACGCAGGCGAACAATACCAATTATGAGACGTTTAATTTTTGGCATAAATTAGGCGCTACACGAGTTGTATCTGCGAGAGAGCTTTCTTTGGAAGAAATTCGCGAGATACGAGCACATATTCCTGATGATTTGGAGATTGAAACGTTTATTCATGGAGCAATGTGTATTTCATATTCAGGAAGATGCCTTTTGAGTAATTATTTTACAGGAAGAGATGCTAACCGAGGTGCATGTACCCATCCTTGCCGTTGGAAATATTCGGTAGTAGAGGAGACAAGACCGGGAGAATATATGCCGGTTTATGAAAATGAGCGCGGTACTTATATTTTTAACTCAAAAGATTTGTGCATGATCGAGCATATTCCGGAAATTTTAAATTCAGGAATCGATAGTCTGAAGATTGAGGGTCGTATGAAAACGGCTCTCTATGTAGCGACAGTTGCAAGAACTTATCGAAAAGCGATTGACGACTATCAAAAAGATCCGGCCTTATACGAGAAAAATATGCCGTGGTATTTGGAACAGATATCAAACTGTACATACCGTCAATTTACAACGGGATTTTTCTTCGGAAAGCCAAGTGATGAATCGCAGATTTATGATAGCAATACTTACGTCAAGGAATATACGTATCTTGGAATTATCGGGGAAGAAAGAGATGGAACGTACCGGATTGAACAGAGAAATAAATTCTCGGTTGGTGAAAAGATTGAAGTGATGAAGCCAAATGGAGAAAATGTGGAAGTTACGGTAAAGAGAATTTTAACAGAGGATGGTGAAGAGCAGGAAAGTGCGCCGCATCCAAAACAGGTTCTCTATGTAGATCTTGGCATTCAAGTGGATCCATATGACATTTTGAGACGTCAGGAACCGATGGAAAAAGTATAAGAGACAAAAGCTGTGGGTTAGAAAAATGCCCGCAGCTTTTTGATTGCACTTTTTTCAATTCGCGAAACATAGGAACGAGAAATCCCAATTTGTTCTGCGATTTCTCTCTGGGTGTACTCTTCGCCGTTGTATAGTCCATATCGCATTTTAAGAACAAGGCGTTCTCTTGGAGAGAGTTCTGTGGCGACTTTTTCATAAAGTGTGGCAATATCATCTTTTAGTGCGATTTTTGTTTGAGCATCGTCTTCCGGAGTTTCAATAATATCAAAGAGATGGATTTCATTTCCTTCTTTATCTGTTCCAATCGGTTCATAAAGAGATACTTCTTTGGAAGTTTTTTTCTTACCGCGCAGCATCATAAGGATTTCATTTTCGATACATCTTGCGGCATAAGTCGCAAGACGATTTCCTTTTACGGGATTAAAAGTAACGACAGCTTTAATAAGGCCGATTGTACCAATGGAAAGGAGATCTTCAGGATCTTCATTGAGGTGCTGATATTTTTTTACAATATGCGCAACAAGACGAAGGTTTCGCTCGATTAATATGTGTTTCGCTTCAAGGTCACCTTCCGTATATTTTTGCAAATAACATCGTTCTTCAGAAGCTGTTAAAGGTTTTGGAAAAGATTTCAAGATGGCACCTCTTAGCATTTTCTATATAGTGTATGTGTATGGAAAAGCAATTGTGCTTTTCCATAAGAAAGAAAAATAGAATTTTTGATATACAAGTTGTTTTCGCCTTTTTCAACTTGTAAAATGGATAGAAACGTGGTATAGTAATGGAAATTCAGAAAGCTATCTGCTTTCGTTTAAATCTGGCAGCTCTGCCAATATATTCAAAATAAAAATTGAAATTTTTTAAATAAGCATAAGTATGTCTTATGTCATAGTTATGTGCATGTAAGAAAGGAGTGCTTTAATGTATAGTACAGTTTTGTCTGCTGCCATACATGGGCTGGAGGTTCAGTTCGTTCATGTAGAAGCAGATATCAGTAATGGCTTACCCTTATTTCATATGGTAGGGTATTTGTCATCTGAAGTAAAAGAAGCGGGAGAACGAGTCAGAACAGCCATACGTAATACGGAATTTACGTTGCCGGCAAAAAAAATCGTAGTGAATCTTTCTCCTGCAAATGTTAGAAAAAGAGGAGCATCGTTTGATCTTCCGATTGCGATTTCTATTTTGACTTCTCTGGGATATGTGAAAGAACAGTGTGTGGAAAAGGTTTTGTTTATAGGAGAACTTGGATTGGATGGGAGCGTTCGGAAGGTCCCGGGAATATTACCGATTGTGATTGAGGCGAAAAAATTCGGATGTCGATTGTGTGTTGTTCCAAAAGGAAATAGTCGAGAAGCAGAGATCATAGATGGAATTCCGGTGTGGGGAGTGAGCTCGCTTTCCGAATTGTGCAAATTGTTAAATGGCGAAGAAGAGCCAAAGCTAAAACATGCGAAAGAAATGCGAGAAAAAGTAGAAGAAACAATGGATTTTTCTGATATAAAAGGACAGAGATTTTTAAAACGAGCGGCAGAAATTGCTGCGGCAGGGCTACATAATATTTTATTGATTGGACCACCCGGTGCAGGGAAGACAATGATTGCGCGAAGAATTCCTACAATTTTACCGCTTTTGTCAGAACAAGAGTGTATAGAAGTTACGAAAATATACAGTATATTAGGGCTGATAGATGAAGATGCTCCATTACTCTATACACCTCCATTTCGGAGTCCTCATCAGACGGTGACAAGAGCTGCATTAGTTGGCGGTGGAATGATTCCGGTTCCGGGAGAAATCAGTATGGCAAATCATGGTGTATTATTTTTGGACGAACTTCCGGAATTTAGACGAGATGTTTTGGACGTGCTTCGCCAGCCGATGGAGGAAAAGAGTATCAGCATAACGAGAAGAACCGGAACCTATCGATTTCCTGCAGAATTTATGTTGGTAGCAGCTATGAACCCTTGCAAGTGCGGATATTATCCTGATATGAATAAGTGTGTATGTACCCCACATGAAGTTTATCAGTATCAGAGTCATATCTCCGGTCCGTTTTTGGATAGGATCGATCTGTGTGTGGAGGCGGCAAAAGTAGAATATGAAGAGCTGTGTGAAGAAAAGGAAGAAGAAACATCGGAAAGTATAAGAAGGCGTGTGTGTAAGGCACGGGAAATACAATACAAACGTTATGGAAGAAGAATTACAAATGCAGTGCTTACTGCTTCGGAACTTGCACGATATTGTGTGTTAGGTGAAAAAGAAAAGGAGTTTATGAGGCAGATTTACGATAGGTTGTCATTAACTGTAAGGACATACCATAAAGTGTTAAAAACAGCGCGTACAATTGCAGATCTAGAAGGAGAAGAATGGATTCAAATAAATCATCTGCGGGAAGCAGTTGCCTATCGTACGATGGAAGAAAGGAAGAAAATGTAAATGAAAGAAAAGAAGATAACAGAAGAAATGAAGTACGAATATTGGTTTGCTTGTGTGAAAAGGATAAGAAATAAAGAAAAACGAAAAGTGAGGGAATACATTGGATCGGCAAAACAACTTTATTATATGGAAGAAACAGAGTTGAAAGGCATTCTGGATAAAAAGGAAGAAGCTGAAGAACTGATAGAAGCGAGAAAAAGTTGGAACATAGAGGAAGAGTATGAGAAATTAGAAAGAAATGGAATTGTATTTCTTCCATATTTTCATCCGAAGTATCCAAAAGAACTGGACTGTCTTACAACCCCGCCTTATGCGCTGTATTTGAAAGGAAAATTCCTGTCTGATCAAACGGTAAAAGTTGCGATTGTGGGAGCCAGAGGTTGTAGTCCGTATGGGGAGCGGATGGCAATTGAATTTGGAGAAGAATTAGCGGCTCATGGAATTGATATTATAAGTGGAATGGCTAGAGGAGTAGATGGAGCGGGACACAGGGGTGCATTGAATGTTGGGGGAAGATCTTATGCGATTTTAGGAAACGGTGTAGATATCTGTTATCCAAAGGATCATCTTGGTTTATATATAGATCTTCAAGAACGAGGGGGAATTCTTACAGAATTTCCACCAGGAACAATGCCATTGCCACAATATTTTCCGGCGCGCAATCGAATCATTAGTGCATTAGCTGATGTAGTTCTTGTTATGGAGGCGAAAGAAAAAAGTGGATCTTTAATTACAGCGGACCAGGCGTTAGAACTTGGAAAGGATGTATATGCGCTCCCTGGACCGATTAATAGCAGCTTAAGCGAAGGGTGTAACCGGTTGATCAAACAAGGGGCTGGCATTCTACTGTCACCGAGAGATTTGCTGGAAGAACTGCATATTTTTGGAGAAGAAGATGTGAAAAAGAAGTTAAAAAATAAAATAATGCTTGAATCACGGGAAAATATGGTGTATAGTTGTCTCGGTTTGTATCCAAAGAATATCAATCAACTTGTGGAGGAAACCAAAATGCAAATTTCAGAATTAGTAAATCAGTTGATTTCTTTACAGGTAAAGGGATATGTAGAAGAAATATCGAAAAATTATTATGTGAGAAAGGCTGGTTTTGGAGGAGTATAGTATGGCACGTTATCTTGTGATTGTGGAATCACCGGCAAAAGTTAAGACAATTAAAAAGTTTTTGGGAAGTAATTATGTTGTTGCGGCATCCCAAGGGCATGTCAGAGATTTCCCGAAAAGTCAGTTTGGAATAGATGTGGAGAATGACTATGAACCGAAATATATTACAATTCGCGGAAAAGGAGAAATTCTCGCAAACTTAAGAAAAGAAGTAAAAAAAGCGGATAAAATCTTTCTTGCAACTGACCCGGACCGTGAGGGAGAAGCAATTGCATGGCATCTTGTGAAGGCATTAAAATTAGAAGATAAAAAAATGTATCGGGTAAGCTTTAACGAGATTACAAAAAATGCGGTGAAAGCAGCAATCAAAGATGCGAGAGAAATAGATATGAATCTGGTGGATTCCCAGCAGGCACGAAGAGCGCTCGATCGTATTGTAGGTTATCGGATCAGTCCGCTTTTATGGGCGAAGGTGAAACGTGGGTTAAGCGCCGGTCGTGTACAGTCAGTAGCGCTTCGTATCATTGCAGATAGAGAAGAAGAAATCGATCAATTTATCCCGGAAGAGTATTGGACTTTAGATGCGGTTCTTAAAGTAAAAGGTGAGAAAAAACCGCTTACAGCAAAGTTCTATGGAACAAAAGAAGGGAAAAAGACGATTGGTTCAAAAGAAGAATTGGATCAGATTATAGAGAAGATTCAAGATGAAGAATATAAAGTAGAAGAAATTAAGAAGAATGAGAGAACAAAGAAATCTCCTCTTCCTTTTACAACAAGTACGCTTCAGCAAGAAGCGTCAAAAGCATTGAATTTTGCAACACAGAAAACAATGAGAATTGCGCAGCAATTGTATGAAGGAATTGATATCAAAGGGAATGGAACTGTTGGTGTGATCACCTATCTTCGTACGGACTCTACAAGAGTGTCAGAAGAGGCAGAACAAAATGTGAGGGAGTATATTGCAGGAGTTTATGGAGATGCATATGTAACCGAAGTTAAGAAAAATAAGGAACAAGGGAAAAAGATTCAAGATGCTCATGAAGCAATCCGTCCGACAGATGTGAATCGGACTCCGGCATCATTAAAAGATTCTCTCACACGCGATCAGTTTCGTTTATATCAGTTGATATGGAAACGGTTTGTAGCAAGCAGGATGCAACAGGCAAAATATGAAACAACTTCAGTAAAAATTGGAGCCGGAGAATATCGTTTTACTGTTTCTGCTTCTAAAATTGTATTTGAAGGATTCCGTTCGGTATACATTGAGTCTGATGAAGAAAAAGAAGAAAATAATGTGCTTGTAAAAGCAATTGATATGAACACAGTTCTTACAAAAGAAGAATTGCAGTCAAAACAACACTTTACACAGCCGCCTGCACATTATACAGAAGCATCTTTGGTCAAAACATTGGAAGAACTGGGGATTGGCCGTCCAAGTACGTATGCACCGACAATCTCTACGATTATTAGCCGACGTTATGTAGCAAAAGAGCAAAAAAATTTGTATTTAACAGAATTGGGAGAAGTTGTAAATAATATGATGAAACAATCATTCCCAAGTATTGTTGATGTGAATTTTACGGCAAATATGGAAGGGCTGTTAGACCGTGTGGAAGAAGGCGCTGTAGAATGGAAGTCAGTTATTCGTAATTTCTATCCGGATCTTGAGGAAGCAGTAAAAACTGCAGAAAAAGAGTTGGAAACAGTTAAAATCGAGGATGAGGTAACAGATGTAATCTGTGAAGAATGCGGAAGAAACATGGTGATCAAATATGGTCCGCATGGGAAATTCCTTGCATGTCCCGGATTTCCGGAATGTAGAAATACAAAGCCGTATCTTGAAAAGGTAGGAGTATCCTGCCCGAAATGTGGCAAGGATGTAGTGATCCGCAAGACAAAAAAGGGCAGAAAATATTATGGATGCGAGGATAATCCAAATTGTGATTTTATGACATGGCAAAAACCTTCAAAAGAAAAATGTCCGCAATGTGGTGGGTATATGGTAGAAAAAGGTAATAAGCTTCTGTGCGCAGATGAGAAATGCGGTTATATTGTGAATAAAAAATAATATTTCGTGAAAATTCGTTGATTAGTTGAAAATTGTATGATAATATGGAAAGGTAATAGAAAGTTTAAAATTTTCGAAAAACGGAGGAAGAATAATGAGTGTGCAATTGTTGGATAAAACAAGGAAGATTAATAAGCTTCTCCATAATAACAATTCCAGTAAAGTAGTATTTAATGATATTTGCGAAGTATTGACAGAGATTTTAAAATCAACGGTATTGGTAATCAGTAAAAAGGGAAAAGTTCTCGGAGTCGGAGAGAATGATAATGTCACAACTATTGTAGAACTTGTTCAGGATAAAGTAGGTTCTTATATTGACAAGATGTTGAATGAACGACTTTTAAATATATTGTCAACAAAAGAGAATGTAAATCTTGAAACGTTAGGTTTTTCGTCAGAGGTAGTACAGGGGTACCAGGCGATGATTACTCCGATCAATATTGCGGGCGAAAGACTTGGAACACTTTTCATGTATAAAGAGAATGAGAACTATGAGATTGATGATATTATTTTAAGTGAATACGGCACAACAGTTGTAGGACTTGAAATGCTTCGTTCTGTCAATGAAGAAAGCGCGGAAGAATCAAGAAAAGAACAGATTGTGAAATCTGCTATGAGTACACTTTCTTTCTCAGAGTTGGAAGCGATCATTCATATTTTTGATGAACTGGAAGGTACAGAAGGAATTCTTGTGGCAAGTAAGATTGCAGACAGAGTTGGAATTACAAGATCTGTCATAGTCAATGCATTACGCAAATTCGAAAGTGCAGGTGTAATTGAATCGCGTTCATCCGGTATGAAGGGAACTTATATCAAGGTAGTGAATGATTATGTGTTCGATGAGTTGGAAAGAATTAAAAAGAACAGATAAGAACAGAGAAAAGAGGGTATCAGTTAACTGATACCCTTTTATAACAGAAAAAATGATTTGCAAAAGAGAGGAAATAAAAATGGAAAATGCCAAAGCAATTCTAAAGATGAAGAAAATTATTCTTGAAGGCGCTCAGTGTGATGAAGAAATACATTCCTGTTCAGTTTTGAAGTATGATTACGATCGAGACTGCATATATTTGATTTTGGAAGGGAATGAGATCGATCAGATATCTTTAGACGGAATCTATGACTGTACGATTTGTAAAGGAGAAGAAACAGTAGCCAGCGAAGGAAAGATTGTAGAGAGATATTGTAATCAAAATGGTAATATTCTCGTTTTCCAAGTAGAAAAGGGTTTTTATAAAATAAATATAAACTGTGTTGACAAAGAGGAGGCATAGTGATATTTTATTACCAGAGGCTTCTAGCACTCGCCGTTACTGAGTGCTAATAACATAAAGAGTATTCAAGGAGGAATTAAAATGAAGTTAGTACCTTTAGGAGACAGAGTTGTATTAAAACAGTTAGTTGCAGAAGAAACAACAAAATCAGGAATTGTTTTACCGGGACAGACAAAAGAAAAACCACAGCAGGCAGAAGTAGTTGCAGTAGGACCAGGTGGCAATGTAGATGGAAAAGAAGTTGAAATGCAAGTTTCCGCAGGAGATAAAGTCATCTATTCCAAATATTCAGGAACAGAAGTAGAGCTTGATGATGAAGAATACATTGTTGTAAGACAGAATGATATTTTAGCAGTTATTAAATAATTTCAGATCGCAGGAGGAAGATAGTCATGGCAAAGGAAATTAAATATGGTGCAGAGGCAAGAGCCGCTTTAGAATCAGGTGTTAATCAATTAGCGAATACTGTAAGAGTAACATTAGGACCAAAAGGAAGAAATGTAGTATTAGATAAATCATTTGGTGCTCCGCTCATTACAAATGATGGTGTAACAATTGCAAAAGAGATTGAATTAGAAGATGCATTTGAAAATATGGGAGCACAGCTTATCAAAGAAGTTGCAGCAAAGACAAATGATGTAGCAGGTGACGGAACAACAACAGCTACAGTTCTTGCACAGGCTATGGTACATGAAGGAATCAAGAACCTTGCAGCAGGAGCTAATCCGATCATCTTACGTAAAGGTATGAAGAAAGCAACTGAACTTGCAGTAGAAGCAATTGCATCTATGAGCAGTAAAGTAGAAAGCAAAGAGAGAATTGCCAATGTTGCTTCTATTTCAGCCGGAGATCCGGAAGTTGGAGAAATGGTAGCAGATGCTATGGAGAAGGTATCCAATGACGGAGTAATCACAATCGAAGAGTCTAAGACAATGAAGACAGAACTTGACCTTGTAGAAGGTATGCAGTTTGATCGTGGTTATATCTCTGCTTATATGGCGACAGATATGGAAAAGATGGAGGCAAATTTAGAGGATCCATATATCTTAATTACAGATAAGAAAATTTCTAATATCCAGGATTTACTTCCGATTTTAGAGCAGATCGTACAGTCAGGAGCTAGACTTCTTATTGTTGCAGAGGATATTGAAGGAGAAGCACTTACTACATTGATCGTGAACAAGCTTCGTGGTACATTTAATGTTGTAGCTGTAAAAGCGCCGGGATATGGTGATAGAAGAAAAGCTATGCTTGAAGATATCGCTATTTTGACAGGCGGTCAGGTAATCTCAGAAGAACTTGGTCTTGATCTGAAAGAAACAACATTAGATATGCTTGGACGTGCAAAATCAGTAAAAGTACAAAAAGAAAATACAGTCATTGTAGATGGATTGGGTGATAAGGCTGCGATCGAAGCACGCGTTGGTCAGATCAAAGCTCAGATTGAAGAAACAACTTCTGATTTTGATAGAGAAAAATTGCAGGAGAGACTTGCAAAACTTGCAGGTGGTGTAGCAGTTATTCGAGTTGGTGCAGCTACTGAGACTGAGATGAAAGAAGCAAAACTTCGTATGGAAGATGCACTTTCAGCAGCGAGAGCAGCCGTAGAAGAAGGAATTGTTGCTGGTGGTGGATCTGCATATATTCATGCTTCAAAACAAGTAGCACGTCTCACAGATGAGTTAGATGGTGATGAAAAAACTGGTGTGAATATTATTTTGAAAGCATTGGAAGCGCCATTGTTCCACATTGCAGCAAATGCAGGATTAGAAGGATCTGTCATCATTAATAAAGTAAAAGAGAGTCAGGTAGGAATCGGATTTGATGCATATAAAGAAGAATATGTTGATATGGTAGAAGCTGGAATTCTTGATCCGGCTAAAGTTACAAGAAGCGCCCTTCAGAATGCAACAAGTGTTGCGTCTACACTTCTTACAACAGAATCTGTTGTTGCAAATATCAAAGAAGATACACCTGCAATGCCGGCAGGAGCACCAGGGATGGGCATGATGTAAAGAAAATAAAAAGTCTACCTTATTGAGGTAGACTTTTTTTGTTCCCTTGTGATACAATAATAAGAACATCAGAAATATGGAGGCGCACTATGAACGATTTTTACACAGAACAATTGGTGAAGAAAAAAACTACAGGATCATCGATTATGATCAAAGTATTGATGATTTTGCTTACCGTTGTTTCATTTGCAGTTATTCTTTTTATTCCGTTTGGAATTATTTTGCCCGTTATTATGATTACGGCAGATGTTTTTGTGTTCAGAGGTCAGAATTTAGAGTTTGAATACTTGTATGTGAACGGCGATTTAGACATCGACAAGATTATGGGAAAGGCGAAAAGAAAGAGAGTATTTTCAGCAGCAATCTCAGATCTTGAAATACTTGCACCAAGCGGGTCAGAAGAAGTGAAAAGAATTCAAGTTACAAAGACATTGAATTTTAGTAGTTTTGATTCAGAAAAGAAGACGTATGATCTGATCGTGCAGCAGAATGGACAGAAAATTAAAGTGATTTTTGAGCCAAATGATATTATCTTAAATGGTTATAAGATGCTTGCACCAAGAAAAGTAGTAATTTAGACTTGACAGAAGTAAAAGTTTTTTGTAATGTAATATAACAATAACTTATAGAAAAAGAAAATATTATTAGTTATACTTATTAATATTTAACATGCAAAAGCAATGTAACAATGAAAGAGCAGACGAAAGAGAGGAAGAAAAACCATGGGAAAGATTATTGGAGAAGGCATTACATTTGATGATGTATTACTTGTTCCGGCATATTCAGAGGTGATTCCAAATCAGGTAGATTTGACAACATACCTGACAAAGACAGTAAAATTGAATATACCGATGATGAGTGCAGGCATGGACACCGTTACAGAACATCGTATGGCGATTGCTATGGCACGTCAGGGAGGTATTGGTATCATTCACAAGAATATGTCTATTGAAGCCCAAGCAGAAGAAGTGGATAAGGTAAAACGTTCTGAAAATGGTGTCATTACAGATCCGTTTTATCTGTCGCCAGAGCATACATTGGCAGATGCCAATGAATTAATGGCTAAGTTCAGAATCTCAGGAGTACCGATTACAGAAGGCAAGAAATTAGTCGGCATCATTACAAACCGTGATTTGAAATTTGAAGAAGATTTCTCTAAGAAGATCAAAGAATCTATGACATCTGAAGGACTGATTACAGCTTTGGAAGGAACAACATTAGAGGAAGCAAAAAGAATTCTTGCCAAGGCAAGAAAAGAAAAACTTCCGATTGTAGATAAAGATTTTAATTTAAAAGGACTTATTACAATCAAAGATATTGAAAAACAGATCAAATATCCTCTTTCTGCAAAAGATGCGCAGGGACGACTTCTCTGTGGAGCTGCAGTAGGAATTACAGCAAACTGTCTTGAAAGAGTAGATGCGCTTGTAAAAGCACATGTAGATGTGGTTGTTCTTGACTCCGCTCATGGTCATTCAGCAAATGTAATTCGTGCTGTGAAGATGATCAAAGAAAAATATCCGGAACTTCCTGTAATTGCAGGAAACGTTGCAACAGGTGAAGCGACAAAAGCTTTAATTGAAGCAGGTGTAGATGCAGTAAAAGTAGGAATTGGACCAGGTTCTATCTGTACAACACGTGTTGTTGCAGGTATTGGTGTTCCACAGATTTCTGCAATCATGGATTGCTATGAAGCAGCAAAAGAAGCAGGAATTCCAATTATTGCAGATGGTGGTATCAAATATTCAGGTGATATGACAAAAGCAATCGCAGCTGGTGCAAATGTATGTATGATGGGTAGCATTTTCGCTGGTTGTGATGAAAGTCCAGGAACATTTGAATTATATCAAGGAAGAAAGTACAAAGTATACCGTGGTATGGGTTCTATTGCAGCAATGGAAAATGGAAGTAAAGACCGTTATTTCCAAGCAGATGCAAAGAAACTTGTACCGGAAGGTGTAGAAGGTCGTGTAGCATACAAAGGTACAGTAGAAGATACTGTATTCCAATTGATGGGAGGCCTTCGTTCAGGTATGGGTTACTGTGGAGCGCCAAACATTGAGACATTAAAGAATACAGGAAGATTTGTTAAGATTTCTGCAGCTTCTTTAAAAGAAAGTCATCCACATGACATTCATATTACAAAAGAAGCACCAAACTATAGTGTAGATGAATAAGAACGTATAAGAGATGGGACAGGCTTTTGCCTGTCTCATTTTTGGATCAATAAATAATCTTAAGAAAAATATAAATATCTTTTGAGAAAGTTCTAAAGAAGTTTTGCTGAAAATATGCTAACATAATAGATATTATACGAAAGATCAGGTTGAACATATATGGCATTAACAAAAAGGAGAAGGAGAAAAAGTCGACGAAGGATACAGTTATATACAAGAATAGGACTTTTTATATTGATTGTATTGTTTCTGTGTTTTGTGGCAAAAAAATTCATAGGTTGTAGTATATTTGACAGGAATCAATATGTGGAGAAAACAGGAGATGAAATTGATGCCTCAAGGCCGGAGTTGGATGTAGAACTTCTGTCGGTCAATGAATATTCCAGACCCGGCACTAAAACAGGGAGAATTAATGGAATTGTCATTCATTATACAGCGAATCCGGGATCAACTGCCATGCAAAATCGGGATTATTTTGAAGGATTGAAAGACAGCCATCAAACGAAAGCCAGCAGCCATTTTGTTGTAGGTTTAGATGGTGAGATTGTACAATGCGTACCTACATGGGAAGTGGCATATGCATCGAATGAGAGAAATAGCGATACGGTATCTATCGAAACATGTCATCCGAAAGAAGACGGAAAATATACGAAAGATACTTATCAATCTCTTGTGGAATTGACAGCATGGCTTTGCAAAAAATTTGATTTAAATGAAAATGATGTGATTCGGCATTATGATGTAACAGGTAAGATTTGCCCAAAATATTTTGTAGAGAATGAAGATGCGTGGAAAAGGTTTAAAAAAGACGTGAAGAAATCTATGAAATAATCAATTTTTGGAAAAAGCATTGTAGATGGAACGAGTCTGAGATATAATATTACAAAAGAAAGTAGAGGAAAGGAAACGTTTATGTTCAGGAGTTTTTTTCCGGATGACTATATTGCATCCACATATGTCATTCCCTTTGAAAAACTATACGAAGAGGGATATCGGGGGCTTGTATTTGATATAGATAATACATTGGTTCCACATGGAGCTCCGGCGGATCAGAGAGCTATAAAGTTATTCCACAGACTGCGTGAAATAGGGTTCCAGACTTGTCTGATTTCGAATAATCAAGAGCCGAGAGTGAAACCTTTTGCAAAACAGGTAGAAAGTCACTATGTATTTAATGCTCATAAGCCATCTACAAAGAATTATAAAAAGGCAATGGAAATTATGGGAACGGATTTGGGAAACACAATTTTCATCGGAGATCAACTTTTTACAGATGTGTATGGAGCAAAACGTACAGGTATGCGTAATATTCTTGTAAAACCAATTCATCCAAAAGAAGAAATTCAGATTGTGTTCAAACGGTATTTGGAGAAGATTGTACTTTATTTTTACATGAAAGAGCGCAAAAAGTAAAAAAAGGTTGAAAAAGTTTGTAATTTATTATAAAATTATATGCAGTAATATAGGCAATATGTCCTTTGGGACGTAATATAAGGAGGAAAATAGAATGGCAACAAAGTCAGCAGGTGAATTTAGAAATGGTATGACACTTGAAATCGAAGGGAAAGTATGTCAGGTTATCGATTTCATGCATGTAAAACCGGGTAAAGGTGCAGCGTTTGTTCGTGTAAAACTAAAAGACATTATCAACGGAGGTGTTGTAGAAACAACATACCGTCCGACAGAGTCTTTCCAGGAAGCATTTATTGAGAGAAAGAAAATGCAGTATCTTTACAATGATGGAGATCTCTATTATTTCATGGACAATGAAACATATGATCAGATTGCAGTAAGCGCTGAAGATGTAGGAGATTCTCTTAAATTTGTAAAAGAGAATGAAGAAGTAACAGTAAGTTCATACAAAGAGAAACCATTTGCAATTGAACCACCTCTTACAGTAGAGCTTGATGTTACAGAGACTGAGCCGGGCTTCAAAGGAAACACAGCACAGGGAGCTACAAAACCGGCAATTGTTGAAACTGGAGCACAGGTTTCAGTACCATTATTTGTTGAAATTGGCGACAGACTTAAAATTGATACACGTACAGGTGAGTACATTTCAAGAGTTTAATGAATCAAAAAAGAATGCACAGTGTGCATTCTTTTTTTGTGATTATTGTGACTCAACAGCTGAGGAAGTGTTGGTTTGATTTGGAAGACTGCTTTGGGAAGAGCGGATGTGTTGAAGTTTTCCGTCTACAAACACTGCGGAATATAGCATTCCTGTTTTACTATGTTGCCAACAATAAACAGAAGTTGTAACACCGTCATGTATTGTTTCGGAAATACGAATTCCGGAATTTCCAAAAATATTGGATATTTCTTCAATCGTCATTCCGGATTTTGCTTGTGATAGTTCCTTGTCTGATATTTTTGAGAGCTCAGCATCTTTCATTCCTGTTTGTGAGAGGCTGATAAGTTTAC
Source organism: uncultured Lachnospiraceae bacterium (assembly GCA_900550235.1). GTDB lineage: Bacteria > Bacillota > Clostridia > Lachnospirales > Lachnospiraceae > Faecalimonas. The sequence continues at coordinate 24,682 of URRQ01000005.1, read as the reverse complement.
TGTCTAAAAAGGTAAGAAGAACAGTACCGCTTCCATCTTGAGTGATCCATTGATACCGTTCTAAAACGGCAGAGTCCATGGTAGTTTTGGAGAGAAGACTTCCATCTGTTCCTATAATATCTAAGATTTCATCTTGTGACATTCCGATTTTAATATCATTGTAATCTTTTGGTTCAATTAGATTTTTCCGAGTATTTGTTATAACGGACTTATTTTCTTGAGCAGTTTTATCAGTTTTGTACTTTTTATAGAAAAAGAATCCGGCTACAATTGCAAGGAGAAGAAATAGCAGCAGACTCAATGAAAGAATGAGCTTTTTCTTCTTTTTTCGTTTTTGACGTTTGGACGAATTTGAAGTTCGTCTTTTTTCAAGATCGCGTTTTATTTTACAGTTATAGCAAAAAGCGTATTTATGGTAAATCGGATTGCCATGTCGATCTGTGCCGGTTTGAATATTTTTTATTTTCATTTCTGCACCACAGCGGGAACATTTCATAAGTATTTGCCTCCTTTTTTCTTGCTCATAATGTATTATAACGAAGAATAAAGGAATATGCGAGTAAAAAATAAAGAAAAAGTAAAATATGCAGATGCGAAGCGAAAACACTTGCAAAAAAAGAAGACATCGCATATAATAAGCCTTACATAATATTCTATATTCAATTTAATTCTTATTAAATTCAAGGATGCATTTCGCGTCACATTCAAGACAATTTTAGATGGACTCCGTATGAGGAAGGAGTTTATATGACTTATCATCAATTTGTAAATGAAGTTGAGAGGAAAGTAAAAGGTTGCGTTGCGGAAAATGTTATGGTACGTACACATGTTGCGATCAAAAACAACAGCTGCGAGCGAAGAGGAATCATGATGGCTGAAAAGGGGATCAATATTTCTCCTACAATTTATCTTGAGGAATATTATAAAGAGTTTTTAAATGGAGAGCCACTAGAACAAATTGCAAAAAGTATTCTTGCATGTTACGAACAGATTCGTTTTCGACAATCATGGGAAACGGCATTTATTCAATCTTTTGACGATATTAAACGCTTTATTGTCTATAAAGTGATCAATAGAGATCGAAATGAAGAATTGCTAAAACATGTTCCTTTTCGTGAAGTTGTAGATCTTGCAATAGTTTGCTATGTACTTTTGCGTTTGAACAATGGGCATACAGCAACGTTGCTTATTCGAGATGAGCATTTAAAATTGTGGAATGTAACAAAGGAGGAGGTATTTAAAGAGGCAGAAAAAAATGTAAAAAAATTGTTGCCGGCAAAACTAAGTTGTATGAAAGATGTGTTGGCAAGCATGATAGGATTGGAGGAAGAATCAGAAGAAGACTTTATGTATGTAATGAGCAATGAAGAAAATAGTTTTGGCGCGGTATGCATTTTCTATGATGGGGTATTGGAAATGGTATATCAAACAATACGTGAAAACTTTTACATCATACCAAGTAGTGTACATGAAGGTGCGACCCGTTTCGCCGCATAAATAAACAAAGGGCGAGGGTTGCAATTAGTTTTACTAGTTGTGACAACAACTTATTTTCCGAGAGGTGGAATGACAGGGTAACGCCTTGAAACGCCTCCTTTGATACTCCGAATAGCGTCTCACAGTTGCACATTGTGAGGGGTTATAAGCTCGGTGAAGTCGGCTGAGAACCACCCTAACGCGTAATGGCGAGGAACTGCGAACCAGAGGTGGTCGAGTGGATGATAGGTCGGAAGTCTATAAAATACCTATGGCGAGAATGTTGCCTATACTGGGGCAACTGGCGAACTCTTGAAGAAAAGGGTCTAAAAAATAGCAATGTAGAAATGCATTGATGACGTGACGTCAGGTAAGTGTGGGTGAGTAAGACATTCGTTATGAAAATCCATGTAGTGTTACAGGCACTACCAAGCTTACAGGCTTAAAGAGAGCGCCTAAGGGTATATGTACAGATAGGAAAATAGGAACGGGGAAAGCTGACAACGCTTAGGAAGTGCAAGTCCTTTGAAGCGGTCTGTGGTAACACAGTTTATGTCAGTGAGAGTAGGGGCAACATACCTGTGAAGCGGTGATAATAAGCCGTGGAGGGATAGCCCCAAGTCAGATTAATTCATTAAAACTTAATAATGGTAAAAGTGTTTTGGGTTCGAGTATGACTAAGAGAAGGAATCTTCACAAAGGAGATGACTGACCAAACGGCAAAGAAAAGAGAAAACAAGGTTTTAAGGCGTAATGAATACTACGCAATTCAAGATGTGTTTGATGGCTTATATGTAAAAAGTAAACAGGGTGCAATATTTACCGACCTTATGTCGCTTATAGCAAATCCGCAGAATATAGCACTTGCGTATAGACGGATTAAGCAAAACAAGGGAAGCCGAACTCCTGGCACAAATATGGGTACAATCGAACAGATAGCGCAACAGGGAAATGACGTTTTGGTAGATTATGTTCAGCATAGGCTGGCAAACTACAAACCACATCCAGTTAGGCGTGTCATGATTCCCAAGGACAATGGAAAGGAAAGACCGTTAGGAATTCCTACCATTGAAGACCGCTTGATTCAGCAATGTATTCTTCAAGTGATGGAACCGATATGCGAAGCTAAGTTTCACAAGCATAGTTATGGTTTCCGTCCAAACCGAAATACGCACCACGCAATCAGCAGATTTCGATTTTTGGCATTTACAGTAAAACTTGAATATGTAGTGGATATCGACATTAAAGGATTTTTCGATAATGTAGACCACTCTAAACTGCTGAAACAGATATGGTCACTGGGTATCCACGATAAAAATCTACTATGTGTAATAAGTAAGCTCTTAAAGGCACCAATACAGGGAGAGGGAGTTCCAAGCAAAGGAACACCACAGGGCGGTATTTTATCACCACTACTTTCCAATATCGTGCTGAATGAGCTTGACTGGTGGATTAGTAATCAGTGGGAAACATTTCCGAGTAAGTTTCCATACCGCTGGGATGGAGACAGGTGCACGGCATTGAAGAAAACGAAACTGAAAGAAATGTATCTTGTGCGGTATGCAGATGATTTTAAAATCTTTTGCAGAAACAAGAATGACGCCAAGCGAGTGAAGTTAGCTGTTGAAAAATGGTTGATGGAAAGGTTGCATCTTGAGACAAGTCCCGAAAAGAGTAAAATAACAAATCTGTGTAGGCACTACTCGGAGTTTTTAGGATTTAAAATCAAACTAGAGGAAAGACCTAAACAGAATGTAATTATTTCTCATATGTCGGACAAAGCAAAGAAAAAGGTCACGGATAAACTCCGAAAAGCACTTTGGGATGCCAGAGGCAATGAGGATAAAGCGCGTAACCTAAATATGAAAATCCAAGGAATGCACAATTACTATTGTGTAGCAACGAGGGTAAGCAAAGATTTTTGGGAGATTTATTTTCATCTACTCAAAACCCTGAAACACATAACACGGTCACACGGCAAAATAGGACCACCGCTGTCGGAATTCCAGAAGCGTAGGTATGGTAATTATCACGGCAGACGCTATCTTATAGGAACAGTTGTTATTGACCCAATATATGCGGTTACTTTTACAATCCCTTATGGATTCAAACAGGAGACATGCAACTATACAGAGAAAGGAAGACAGTTGATTCACAAAAGGCTAACTCATCTTGAGGTTATCTTTCGATACCTAGCGGAGAATCCGTTACAACATGAGTCTATTGAGCTGAATGACAATCGTATTTCTAGGGTATCTGCACAAAAAGGTAAATGTGCAATCACCAAGAAACAACTTACAGTGTACGATATGCGAGTGCATAAAATATATCCCAATGGTGGAGATGGCTACAGAAATATAGACATCGTCTCGAGAGATGCTTACGAGCTGATTCATACGAAGGACATAGCACGAGCAAAGGAGCTAATAGAAAAGCTGTTAAGTGAAGGATTGTGGAACAAAAATGCGCTGAAAAAGACCAATAGTTATCGAATTCTAGTCGGTAATACCATTATAGAGTAAATAGGTTTAATTTGATGGAGCGCCGTATGAGGTGAAAGTCTCACGTACGGTGCGGAGCGGGGGAAAAGGTGGAAAGTGGTGTGAGAACACTACTCAGACCTTACCTATCGCTATTGATTATTTTAGCGGAAAGTATGGCTCCGAAAAAGAAAGAGATTGAGGAGACGATTCGAGATATTAATGAGACGCAGGTAGAGGATGAAGAAGTGTTATCAGACCATGTTTATTATTATAATGCACAGACAAAAACATTGTGTATGTAGTGAAGTGGAAGGGAGGAAAGACGGAGGATGGGAAAAAATAAACTCTGCTTTTTATCTTTTGCAGCAATTGCTTTTGTCGTGCTATTAATTTTTCAAAATCTTTATGCGCGAGCAGAAAAAAATACAGAAAAAGAGAAAATCACATCTTTTGAAAAATTGAGAAAAGAAGAATATATATATAGCGCAAAGCCAAACGAAGAACAATTGGAATCAATATTTCCGGAAGAAGTACATGCAATTCTTTCAGACAAAACATGTGTAGCGGTGAAAGTTCATTGGGAGCCGGAATTTGATTTGTCGATTACAAATCGAGATGAATATATATTTCATGCCAATTTGGATGATGAGCGATATTTGTTGGAAGAAACTGTCAGGCTTCCGGAGATTAGAGTTGCGATTCATAGAGAACAAGGGCGGGCAATGCTAAAAGCTGGAAAAAAGTATAAATTGGTAGAAAAATCTACGAAATATAATAATGGGTTACTGCGAGTGGGTTATTTTGAAATACAAACCGAAGAAGGACGAAAACATGCGATGTGTGCACAACATCAATTGGATTCTCCAGAGGTGAATGAGATGTTAACAGAAACAAATGTTTTTACAAAACAAACAGATAAGAATTCCGAGATATCCAGGCTAATGAGAAAAGTAATGTATTATGGCTGGGGTGGGCCTGCTGACATAGGGCCAAAGCCGAATACTTCCGGAGGAAAAGGGCAAGATAAAGAATCGCTGAATGATGGAACTCATTATCGTAGAACAGCATTGGCAGTATCGGTTGCGAATCGGAATGAAGATAACACATTTGGCTATGGACAACGGTTTATTGAATATCTTGAGAAAAATTATCCGGATGCACCAGAGGGATTCGAAGTACATCTATTACGAGCTCCAAGAGCAGATAACCAGGATCTTGCGTTTTATACTTATAAACCTAATGGAAATCTGAAATTAAAGAAAGTTTCTTCAGAACCGGAACTGTCAAGTCGAAATGAATGCTACTCATTTAAAGGCGCTCAGTTTGGGGTATATACAAAATACCAAGAGGCTTCCGGTGTTTTAACTGGTGAAGTAGGAAGATTAGAAACAGATGATCAGGGGGTAAGTAATACGCTTACGCTTCAAACAGGTACATATTATGTGAAGGAATTGAAAGCGCCTATGGGATTTGCGTTAAATTCGGAGGTTCAAACTGTGCAAGTAACACCGGGGATAACAACAACTGTTGAATTATCGGATTATCCTCAGTATGCTCCGATTGAGATTTTGTTGCGTAAGATAGCGCAGAAAGAACATGTTGAAGAGGCTCCATTTTATGGAAGTTTGGAGCATGCGAAATTTACAGTTCATTTTTATGCTGGCTTATGGGAAGAAAATATGGATCCAAAACAGCTGGGGAAAAAGCCGATAAGAAGTTGGGTATTTGCCACAGATAAAAATGGAGTTGCAAAATACAAAGAAGAATTTCTTGTGAAGGGTGCTCCTCTTTTCAAAAATTCATCGAATGAATCTGTACTTCCTCTTGGAACAGTAACGATACAAGAAACAAAACCGCCGGAAGGTTACTTGTTGAATCAAGAGATTTTCGTAGTAAGGATTACGCCAAACGGAACGGGATGTGTTGTGAATACATATCAGGAACCGAAAATAGAAGAAACAGAGTTGTGTTTGGAATTGGTGAAATATCAAGAAGGAACAGATATAAAAATACCGGAAGTGAAATTTGAATATACTATGCCGGATGGACGTAAAGAAATTCTAAGTACTGACGAAAATGGGAAATTAAAAATCCGAGGTGTGAGACGTGGGATTCATACATTGCGAGAAGTGGCTGCTGCAGATGGATATCTTTTGAATGAGAAGGAGATATCATTTGAGGTGGATCAAGATAACAAGGTTAGATTGTTATCTCAAGGCGATACTGAAACTGGTGAGGTTCGATTTCAAGTGACAGAAGATGGGCAGATACAGGTGGAAGTAGAGAATCGGACGGCTCCTTTTGCGATAAAGATACACAAAAAGAACGAAAAAGGGAAAAAGCTATCTGGAGCGGAATTTACTTTGTATAGGGAAAAAACTTGTGAGAATGTAGTGAAAAAGGCAGTGACAGATGGCAACGGAATACTATGGATGGAAAATCTTTTGGTAGGAGAAACCTATTATCTGAGAGAAACAAAAGCTCCTCGAGGGTATCGTTTGCCAACGGATTTATTTGGGAAACCGATAGTCTATGAAATACGCGTAGAAAGCATTCCGGTACAAGATTACTTTTTGCTATATGTTAATGGGAAAGCTTATGATGTGGAAGAGGATGGACCATTTACTGTTACGGGAACGAAAAAAAATCGTCAAGTTGTCATTTCCGTTGAGAATGAGACGCTAAAAAAATTACCGGCTACTGGGTCGTCTGCAATGCTTCTGATTGTAGTACTGTTAATTTTATTTGGCATGATGTCATGGAGGGATAAAGCATGAAGAATAGAATGATGAAAAATGTTTATGCAATAATACTTGTAACAATACTGTTATTAGGAAATACATGTAATATAAACGTGTTGGCTGCTGATACGAATAAAAAAGCAAAAACAAAGCAGGCTGTTGCAGTATCTACTGTGAATGGTGTGGCTGATTTTGGCAGAGGGGATGCCAGTATTTGGATTTGTGGGAATGAAGGGCAAACCTTAGTCGGAAAAGAGTTTTATGTATATCAGATATTTGATGCTGAAAATGCGGTTGGCGGAGAATCCATTCAGTACACCTTTTGTCCGCAATACGAAACAGTATTGAAAAAAATTGTGGGAAGTAAGTTGTCGAAACCGGCAGATGAAGTGACAGAATATATGGTGATCGACTATATACAGACTATGAATAACAATAAGAAGGAAGGGAGCGATATAGCACAAAATAATGAAGGGCGATATAGTGAATTTCGCTATTTTGTAGAAGAAGTTAGAAATGAAATAAAGGCACAAGGAATCGGCGGAGATGTTGTGCGGGTAACAAGCGAAAAGCAGAATCAAAGTGTAAAGATTGCAGGGTTGCCGTTTGGATACTATATAGTGGACGAAGTAACGAATGTGCAGGGAACGCATAGCGCTGCATCGTTATGCATGGTGAATACTGCAAACCCGAATGTAAATATTCAAATTAAATCAGATTATCCTGTTGTTGAGAAAAAAATACAGGAAGATGATAATCGGAAACAAATCGGAAATGATGGTTGGAATGATATTGGTGATTTTGAGATTGGACAGACGGTACCGTATCAATATAAATCCAAAGTACCGAACATGAATGGATATGATACGTATTATTTTGCGTGGCATGATGCGATGGATCAGGCATTGACTTTTTTACCGGATTCTGTGAGAATCACGATTTCAGATCATGAATTCGATTCGAAAAAATATGAATTGAAAAAGAATGAATTTACAGTTCGGATAAATCCGAAGGCAGGAGAAACGTTTCAAGTTCAAATAGCTGATCTAAAAGCGATTGTAGATCGAGAATTTCGGAATCAAAATGAAAAGAATGAAAATGTATATGGGCAAAAGATTGTGTTGAGGTACGATGCTGTTTTAAATGAAAATGCGGCAGAAGATACAGGACGTCCAGGGTTTGAAAATGATGTGAAGTTGGAGTTTTCCAATAATCCGGATTCGGATGGGAAAGGAAGCACGGGAGAAACGCCATGGGATACGGTTGTATGTTTTACATACAAATTGAATGGACGGAAGGTCAATAACCACGATAAAGAGCTTGCAGACGCAAAGTTTCGCTTATATTCAAATGAAGATTGTACAGAAGAAGTATATGTTAAAAAAGGAAAATCCGGTTATATTGTAATAAATCGAGATTCGACAGGGGGAACAGATCATACAGGAGGAAAGGCTCCGGCTGATGCGGTAGAAATCGTATCTGATAAAAACGGAATTTTTACAATCTATGGATTGGATGGAGGAACGTATTGGTTAAAAGAAACAGATGCTCCGGCCGGATATCGACCAATTTTAGATCCGATTAGAATTCAGGTCATTCCGACGTTTACAAATGAAAGAAATGACTATGTCAAAGGGAACGGAGCAACAGAAAAAACGCTAAAAACATTAGAATATGAGGTATATATCAAACAATTTTTGTCTGGATTATTTGAAGAGAACACATCAAAACTAGAAACGAATCTACAAGATGGCTCTGGGAATTTGGTTGTAGTAAACCAAGTAGGAGTAAAACTTCCGGGAACAGGATCTGCTAAGATGTTGTTTGTAGTAACGCTAGGAGCGGCATTGACTTTTTATGCAATCAAAAAGCGAGGAAAGCAATCGTAAAACAAGGGTGAAATATGAGAAACAAAATAAATAGAGGGATTTTTTTTGTGATTGGGATGTGTCTTTGTATTTACCCTATTTTCAGTGGATATATAGAATCGGAAAAACAAAAGAGTATCATAGGAACATACGAACAAATTATTGCAAGAGAAGAGAATCTTGAAGAAGTGCTTCAAGATGCGGAGACGTATAATGAAACGCTAAATCAGACAAAAGGAGCTCTTGTAGGGAATCTTCATCATACAATTCTAAGCGATAAGAATTATAGAAAACAGTTAAATATTAATGGGAATGGGATTATGGGAGCCATTGAAATTCCCAAGATCCATGTGGATTTGCCGATATGGCATGGTACGGAAGAAGAGGTGCTTTCTAATGGAGCTGGGCATCTTCAAGGGAGCAGTCTTCCTGTAGGAGGAGAAAGCACACGGTGTGTATTGACAAGCCATAGAGGATTGCCAAGCTCCAAGCTGTTTACAAGGCTGGATGAATTGAAAGAAGGAGATTTATTCTATATTCATGTATGCGGTAAAGTTTTCGCATATCAAGTGAGTACTATCGAAATTATAGAACCTGATGAGTTGGAAAAGCTAGATATTATTGCGGGAAAAGATATGGTTTCTTTGGTTACTTGTACTCCGTATGGGATTAATACGCATAGGCTTGTGGTGAATGGGGAACGTGTGGAATATAGAGAAAAAGTGTATGAAAGAATAGAACCAAAACTCTTGTCATTTCGTGAGATGATTTTCTTTTTGCTTCCGTTCGTATTCATAGGAACAGCCCTTGTAAAATTAGTGATTGCTGGAAGAAGGAGGTGGAAGGTATATGAAAAGCAGAAAATGTGTCGTGTTCATGATACTTTGCGTCATGGGAATATTGATTGCGGGAAACGTTGCAAAAGCAAAAGAAGGAGGAAGCATACAAATTGTATTGGAAAATCAAGGAGAAGAAATACAAAATAGAAAAATAGAGTTTTTTTGTACCAAGGTTGCTGAGTATATCGATGGAAAGTTTGTAAGTGAGATGTATCATGATGATATAAAGGTTGATCAGCATTCTACAGCAAATGATATGCGTGATCTTGCACATACTCTTGCAAAAAAAGTAAAAAAACCGGATCAAACTATATCGGTAGATTCGGATGGGAAAGCAACTTTAGAAAGTGTTTCGGAAGGACTTTATTTGTTTGTTGTATCGAATCAGAAGGAACAAGAAGAAATAGATCCATTTCTCGTAAGTATGCCTGCATGGAATGAAAAGAGTGGAGAATTAGAATATGAAGTAAAAGTGATACCTAAATATTTATCTAAGGAGAGGGAAAATCCGGTGGCGCCACAGACCAATGTGAAAAGCTATTATATGCAAAAGATTATTTGTGCGGTTTTATGTATTGTAGGTGCCGGAATGCTTTACGTGTTTTGTAAGAGAGAGGAATCGGATGAAAAAATGCAGTAGAATTCTTCTCCTGTTATTATTATTTGGAGCGGCAGCAAATCTGGCTGCCGCTTACAAAGAAACTATGAAGTATGTTTCGAATGAAAAGAAAAATAAAAAATTAAATGATTTGGTTATTATACAGGAGGAAAAACTTGAAAAAAATACACAATGTAAAAAAATCAATTTCATGGTTTTACAGAAAATAAATCCGGATATCTGTGCTTGGATATCTATTCCGGGAACAAAAATTGATTATCCGGTGTTGATTGGTAAAAATGATGAAATGTATTTAAACCATGATTATAGAGGAGAATATAGTGAGCTGGGTTCGTTATTCTCCTTTTCGGATGCGAAGAGAGATTTTTCGGATGCTCATATTTGTATCTTTGCACATAATATGAGAAAGCCGCAAATGTTTGGGGAATTAAAACGATATCGAGAGATGGATTATGCAAAGGAGCATACAGAATTATATTTGTATACACCTGGAAAAACAGAACGATATCGGTTAATCTCTTCGTTTCAATGTGGGAAAAGAGATGCTGTATTTGCACACAAAATGGAAAAAAATAGCGCAGAATTCGGGAAATTATGCAATGATATTTTTTTGAGGAATGAATTAGAGTGCATGAATGGTTGGATAGAGCAGGATACAATAGAAAAGATTGTGACGCTTTCGACTTGTAGTGAATATGATCGGACACAACAAAGATTTACAGTTCATTTTAAAAAAATTGAGGGAAATGATGAAAATTGAAGAATGAGAATGCTTTACTTTTTTACGAAAATGTGTTACTATAACAGAGCGTTTAAAATAAGCGCGGTATACATCTATAGCTCAGGGGATAGAGCAATGCCCTCCGGAGGCATGTGCGGCGGTTCGAATCCGCCTAGATGTGTATTTTTGTTAGTAAAGTCTAATTGAAGACTATGAGAATAGAGGACGCAGGATGAAAGGGTACAGGGCAGCATTCAAGATAGCATTTCCATATACAATACCGGTATTGACTGGATATCTTTTTATTGGAATTGCATTTGGTGTTATGTTTGCTGAAAAAGGGTATTCTTTTCTTTGGGCGATTTTGATGAGTACCTTGGTATATGCAGGTTCCGGTCAGTATTTGGCGGTGAACTTCTTTGTACCGGGTTTTTCTTTTATTCAGGCTATTTTTCTTACCCTCATGGTAAATATTCGGCATGTTTTTTACGGAATTTCATTGTTAGAGAAATTCAATCGGTTTGGGAAAAAGCGTTGGTATCTTGTATTCGGATTAACGGATGAGACATATTCGCTTTTATGCACAACAAATATTCCGGAAGATGTAGATGATGAAAAATTTCTTTTGGCAATTACGTTATTGAATCAGAGCTATTGGATTATTGGATCTGCAATTGGAGGAATTGCAGGAACGGTAATTCCATTTGATTCTACAGGGATTGATTTTGCTATGACAGCGCTTTTTGTTGTGATATTTTTGGAACAATGGTTTCAAAAAAAGAACCGGATACCGGCTGTAATTGGAATGGTAGTAAGTTTTATTTGTCTGCAAATATTTGGAGCAGATCATTTTGTGTTACCGTCGATGCTGATTATCATAGGAGTCTTATTTATGAGTAGAAAGAAGCTGGAAACGGAGGAACTAAAATGACATTAAATGTAGGGCAGTCTTTGGTAATGATTTTAGTTGTTGCAGCGACGACATTTGCAACACGTGCAGTTCCGTTCTTAATTTTTCCAAAGGGAAAAGAGATTCCGAAAGTGGTGCAGTATCTTGGAAAGGTTCTTACTCCGGCAATCATAGGAATGTTGGTTGTATATTGTTTGAAAAACACAAAAGTATTAAGTGCTCCTTTTGGAATGCCGGAATTGATTGCGGTAGGTACCGTTGTGTTACTACATATATGGAAACGAAATAATCTGCTGAGTATCGGTGCTGGAACAATACTTTATATGTTTTTGATACAAGCAGTATTTATATAACAAGGAGAAAGGAAGAGAAAAATGAAGTACGAAAACATTAATCAGAAAATTGAGGAGATGAGAGAGGAAATTTTGGCCTCTATCAAAGAAAGCGTTGCGATTGAAAGTGTAAAAGGGGAAGCAAAAGAAAATGCTCCATATGGTGAAGGACCAAAAAAAGCGTTAGATCACGCACTTGCGCTTGGAGAAAAATTAGGATTTAAAACGGGAAATTTGGATAACAGAATCGGCTGGGTAGAATACGGTGAAGGCGAAGAAATGGCAGCAGTTCTTGGGCATGTTGATATCGTTCCACTTGGAGAAGGATGGGATTATGATCCACTTGGGTGCGAAATTCATGATGGAAAAATGTATGGCCGTGGAGTTTTAGATGATAAAGGTCCTACAATTGCAGCGATTTACGGATTGAAAGCTATTCGTGATTTAGAGTTACCGATTGACAGACGTATTCGTGTAATTTTTGGGTGTGATGAAGAGAATGGATCTTCTTGCGTTCAGCATTATGTTGAATCCAGAGCAGAGATGCCAACGATCGGATTTACTCCGGATGCAGATTTCCCGGTGATTTTCTTTGAAAAAGGTCAGTCATTTTGGGAATTAACAAAAAGAGTAGAAGAAAAATCAACAGTAAAGGTTCTTTCTATCAAAGGTGGAACAGCGAAAAACGTTGTAATGCCTAGATGTACAATGGTTGTAGAAGGTGATTTCGATTTTAAAGAGACAGAAGCGATTAAAGTAATAAAAGAAAATGGAAATACAGTAATCGTATCAAATGGTAGAGGCGCTCACGGAAGTACACCTCACCTTGGAACGAACTCTGCAATTCAGTTATTCAAAGAATTAAAAGCACAGGGAATTAACCTTGGTGGAGATTTACAGAGATTAGTTGATTTTGTAACAGAAAAAATCGGTGATGAAACACAAGGAGAAAGTCTTGGAGCATTTAATAGCGATGAGGAGACAGGAAATACATCTGTATGCTTAGGCATGATTGATTGTACAGAAGACAGCTTAGAAATTACATTGGATATTCGTTATCCAAATCATACAGATAGAGATGAACTTGTTGCAAATGTGAAAAAATCTGCAGAAGCTTACGGATTGGAAGGAAATCTTGTTGGAGAAGGTAAAATGCTCTACGTTTCAAAAGAATCTGAACTTGTACAGAAATTAGTAAACGTTTACACAGAAGAAACAGGAGATGTTCAGGAACCAATCGCTATTGGTGGAGGAACATATGCAAAAGCATTCAATAACATGGTTGCTTTCGGACCAATTTTCCCTGGAGATCCAGATGTAATTCATCAGCCAAACGAATGTGCAGATGTAGAAAAGATGATCAAATCATATCAGATCATCACGGCAGCAATGTATGAAATTGCCTGCAAATAATGTAATAAAAATCGCTCAGAGGATAGTCTGAGCGATTTTTGCTATTCATGATCGGAAATGATTCGATCTGCAATATGTGGGTCAAATTGCTGATTACGCAACATTTCAATTTCATAGCGATATGGAGCGTAAGATTTCTTCTCTTTTGTAGGAGAAGGAATGTATGGTGTTTCCAATATTTTGGGAACATTTATAAAGTCAGGATGATGAACAATGTAATTGATCGCATCAAATCCGAGTTCTCCGAATCCGATATTGGCATGACGGTCTTTGGCAGCGCCACGAACATTTTTGGAATCGTTGATATGAAAAACAGCGATACGATCTTTCCCGATGATATGGTCAAATTCGTTGATTACGCCATCGAAATCATGCACCACATCATACCCACTGTCATTCGTATGACAAGTATCAAAGCAAACGCGTAATTTTTCGTTATAAACGACTTTATCGAAAATTCGTGCCAGTTCTTCAAAAGTCTTACCAATTTCAGAACCTTTTCCAGCCATTGTCTCCAATGCAATGTTGCAAACAGTATCTCGTGTCAACACTTCGTTGATTCCTTTTGCGATTTGAACGATTCCTGTATCAACGCCGGCTCCTACGTGAGCGCCTGGATGAAGAATCAGCGTGTTGCTCCGGCAGGCTGCGCTCCGCTCCAGCTCTAACGCTAAAAACTTTACGGCGATGTCAAAAGTTTCTGGTTTCACAGAATTTCCCAAGTTAATAATATAGGGTGCATGGACTATGATTTCGTCGATTCCGTGTTCTTTCATATATGCCCATGCGGGATCAATATTTAATTCTGAAATTTCTTTTCTTTTTGTATTTTGTGGCGCCCCAGTATAGAACATAAACGTATTGGCGCCATAGGAAACAGCTTCTTTTGCGGAACCAAGCAACATATCTTTGCCGCTCATTCCAACATGAGAACCAATTTTTAACATAAAGTAACCTCTTTTTCTATTGTTATTGCTTTTTAAAGACCGATTTTGGTTGTTTGCAGATTGGACATACGAAGGATTCAGGTAATTCTTCAAAAGGAATCTCTCCTTCGTAAATGTAGCCACAGATTCCGCAGACCCACTTGGTGTCAGTCTCTTCTTTTGGATCTTCCTCGATATAAGTAGGGGCATTTTTCGGACTTTTTCCCTTAACTACATTATGATAGTAGGCGTAAGTCATTGCTGGTTCTTTGGAAAGTACGTCGCCTTCTATAACTTCACCTAAAAATACGGTATGGGTAGTAGTTTCCATTTTGTCGATGATTTTACAAGTGATATAACCACAAGCGTCTTTTAAAACAGGTAGACCATCAATCGTATCATAATCAACAGTATCAAATTTGTTGATGTTTTTTCCTGATTGGAATCCAAAATGTCCAATGAGTTCCGGAGCAGAAGACTCGGATAGGATAGACACAGAGAATTTTCCGCTTGTTTCAATGCAGGAATTTGTAAAATTATCATGGTTCATGCTGACTGCAACCGTGGCAGGAGAAGATGTAATCTGCATAATACTATTAGCTACACAGCCGGTTGGACGTTCCCCATCAAGTGTAGAAACTACATAAACTCCATAAGAAAAATTGCGAAATACGTTCTTGTTCATGATATACCTCCTAATAATAGTAATTATTACTATAATAATAGCATGTTATTGTTCTGAATGCAAGAAATCTTTTCGAAATATGTAGTTGTTGGAAAAAGATTCATGTGATAGAATATATAAAGTTAACATCAGTTATTTTAACTTTTATATAAAGTAATTATTAGTGGAGGAAAAGAACATGAAAAAACTAGTAGAGATGTTAAGTCTTGAACTTGGAAAAGCATTTGAATCAGCAGGTTATGATTCAAAATATGGAAAAGTTACGTTGTCTAATCGTCCGGACTTGTGCGAATATCAGTGCAATGGAGCGATGGCCGCTGCAAAAGAATACCATAAAGCTCCGTTTATGATCGCAGATGATGTAGTTGCAAATTTACAAGGAAGTACATGGATTGCAGAAGTAGAGTCTGTAAAACCAGGATTTATCAATATGAAACTTTCTCAGGAGGCATTGGCGGCTTATATGAACGAGATGAGCACAGATGAAAGTCTTGGATATGAAAAAAATGAAAATCCAAAGACAATCATTATTGATTACGGCGGAGCCAATGTTGCAAAACCTCTCCATGTAGGACATTTGCGTACTGCAATTATTGGTGAAAGTGTAAAAAGAATTTCTCGTTTTGCAGGAGATAAAGTTATCGGTGACGTGCATCTTGGTGACTGGGGTTATCAGATGGGACTCATTATTACGGAATTGAAAAAGAGAAAACCGGAACTCCCGTATTTTGATGAAGCTTTTGCAGGAGAATATCCGGAAGAGGCTCCGTTTACAATTGATGAATTGGAAGAAATTTATCCAACAGCAAGCGCTTATGCAAAAGAACATGAAGATTACAAAGAAGAAGCGCTTCATGCAACATATTTGCTTCAAAATGGTCACAAAGGATACACGGCAATCTGGAACCATATCATGAGTGTTTCGGTCGCAGATTTGAAGAAAAATTACGCAAACTTAAATGTAGAATTTGATTTGTGGAAAGGTGAGTCCGATGCACAGCCATACATTCCGGACATGGTAGAGTATTTGAAAAAAGAAGGATTTGCTCATTACGATGATGGAGCGCTTGTGATCGATGTGAAAGAAGAAACAGACACAAAAGAAATTCCGCCATGTATGATTTTGAAATCAGATGGAGCATCACTTTATGGCACAACAGACCTTGCTACATTGATTGAACGAGAAAAGCTGTATCATCCGGATGAAGTAATTTATGTAGTGGATAAGCGTCAGGAACTACATTTTGTACAAGTATTCCGTAGTGCAAGAAAAGCCCATATTGTAAATGATGATACAAAGCTTCAGTTTATTGGATTCGGTACAATGAATGGTAAAGATGGAAAGCCATTTAAAACAAGAGAAGGTGGTGTGATGCGCCTTGAGAATCTGATTGGTGATATCGAAGAGCGTATGTATAATAAAATTATGGAGAATCGCGCCATTTCAGAAGAAGAGGCGAGAAAGACAGCGAAGATTGTAGGGCTTTCTGCAATCAAATACGGTGACCTGTCTAATCAGGCTTCTAAAGACTATGTGTTCGATGTGGATCGATTTACTTCAGCAGAAGGAAATACCGGACCTTATATTTTGTACACGATCGTTCGAATCAAATCGATTTTGAATAAATATAAAGAAGTAAAAGGCGAGGCACTAAAAGGAATTGTAAAGGCTGCCCAGTCTGAGAGTGAGAAGGCATTGATGTTGGAGCTTGCAAGATTCAATGAGGCAATTGAAAACGCTTATGTTGAAAAAGCGCCACATAAGATTTGTGCATATGTATATGAACTTGCCAATGCTTTTAACCGTTTCTATCATGAAACGAAGATTCTGGCAGAAGAAAATGAAGAGAGACAGGCAAGCTTTATTTCCATGCTTCTTCTGACGAAAGAAGTGTTTGAAGCATGCATTGATATGCTTGGATTTGAAGCACCAGAGAGGATGTAATGATGACGGAGAAATTGTTTTATCAGGATGGATATATGAAAACATTCACTGCAACAGTAACAGCCTGTGAACAATCGGGAGACATTTATAAGGTAGTTCTTGATAGAACTGCCTTTTTTCCTGAGGGAGGCGGACAAAGCGGTGATATTGGAACTTTAAATGGAGTTCATGTATTTGATACGCATGAAAAAGATGGAGTGATCTACCACTATACAAAAGAACCGATTGCAGTAGGTGAAACGGTAGAAGGTGCTCTTGATTGGGAAGAGAGATTTGTAAGAATGCAGCAGCATTCAGGAGAACATATAGTTTCTGGTTTGATCCACAAGATGTATGGGTATGATAACGTGGGATTTCATCTCGGAAAAGATGACGTGACAATGGATTTTAACGGTGTTTTTACAAAAGAGCAGATGAAAGAAATTGAGTATTTGGCGAATGAAGCTGTTTTTCGTAATATTGAGATTCAGACGCTTTGTCCAACAAGTGAGGAATTGGAAAAAATTACATACAGAAGTAAAATTGAGATTGAAGGACAAGTTCGTATTATTTTGATTGAGGGATATGATTGTTGTGCATGTTGTGCGCCGCATATGCATCGAACAGGAGAAATTGGTTTGATCAAGTTAACGAATATCCAAAACTATAAAGGTGGAGTCCGTATTTCGATGTTGAGCGGTTTTCGAGCACTTGCAGATTATAGTGAAAAAGAAACAAGTGTAAAGAATATCGCAGTTTCATTTTCTGCAAAAGAACATGAAGTTTACGATATGGTAGAGCATTTGAAAGAGGAAAAACAGAGCTTAAAACAAGAAATTGGGAAACTGCAGATGCAACTTCTTACTTATAAAGCAAAGGAAATTACAGAAGGAGAAAAAGCTGTTTGTCTAATAGAACGAGGCTTAAGCGGAAATGAACCTCGAGAACTTGTGAATCTTGTCCTTGAAAGAAAAGTCGGAATCTGTGCTGTATTCACAGGAAATGATGAAGAAGGTTACCGTTATGTAATTGGAAGTAAAACAATGGATACAAGAGAGGCTGCAAAACTTATGAATGGAAAGTTTCATGGCCGAGGCGGCGGAAAACCTGAGATGGTGCAAGGATCTGTAACTGGAATTGGCGAAGAAATTTATAATTATTTTATTTGCAACTTTTCCTAATGAGAAGTAGAATGGTTTCTATGAAAGTGAGGAAAGAATTATGCCGCAAAATGTAAAAAGAAGAGGGTTTTTCTCTCTAATTTCACCATTTCTTGTGTATTTTGGAGTATCTTTGATCGTGCAGATCGTAGCGATTATAGCAGTAGTGCTTCAAAATCTTCCGATGCTGATGGAAGGATTGGATATGGAACAGTTGGAAAATATCCAAAATATGCAGCAGATGTATGTAAGTGAAGAAGCGATGAATATGCTTTTGGAACAGTATATGCAGCATTTGGCGTTGATTACAGCGTTTTCAGCATTGTGTGTCATTCCGTTTTTTGTTTGGATGTTCTGTAGGGATAAGAAATATGAATTAAGGTTAGGAATTCCGCAGGTCCCAAAAGCCAAAGCAGGAAGATACGTTTTTATTGTGGTGTTTAGTGTGGTTGCCAACATTGCGTTTAATAATATTTTATTGTTGAGCAATCTAGGCTCCTACAGCGAATCTTACCAATCTGCCAGTGAAGCGCTGTATGCAGGGAATTTTATTGTGGAACTAATTGGACTGGGAATTATTGTTCCAATTGCAGAAGAATTAATGTTCCGAGGATTGATCTACAGAAGAATCCGATGTATGATCGGACCGAGACAAGCTATCGTAGTAAGTGGATTGGTGTTTGGAATGTACCATGGAAATCTTGTGCAAGGATTGTATGGCTTTTTGGTTGGTTGCATTATGGCATGGTTGTATGAAAAATATGGTAGTCTGAAAGCTCCGATTTTATTCCATGTGTGTGCGAATCTGGTGTCGGTAATTGCAACGGAAGCTGATATTTTTACATGGATTTTCCAAAGCTATATAAGAGTTGTTGTGACTACAGTTGTTTGTGCTACCTGTGGTGCTGCTTCTTATGTAAAGATTCGAAACATCTTTATGGAACCGCAGAAAGACATAGAAATAAATCAAGAATAATGATATAATGATAATGATGCGAAGTGTACCATTGCGTAAAAAACGGGAAAGGATATAAGTGAATGGGAAACGATAAGAAAAAAGGAAGGGTAACAATCCCTACAGATGTTGATGTTGTAAAAGAAACATTGGATTTGGTAGAACGTTGGGGTGCGGACGCAATTCGTGACTGCGATGGAACGGACTACCCAGAAGAACTTCGTGATGTAGATGCGAAAGTGTATTCTACATATTACACAACGAGAAAAGACAATGCATGGGCAAAAGCGAATCCGGATGAGATTCAGCAGATGTATATTATGACATCTTTTTATACAGCAACAGGAACAGAGCTTTCCATCCATTTAATGGATCACCTCTATCCGGATATGCTTAAGGTGAATTCCAATGATGATATCACTAGATGGTGGGAAGTGATTGATAGAACGACAGGAGAAGTTGTTCCAACGAAAGAATGGGAATATAGTGAAGAGAGTGGAGATGTAACAATCCACAATGCAAAGGAATTTCATGATTATACGGTAAGTTTTTTGGCATATATTATGTGGGATCCGGTACATATGTACAATGCCGTTGTCAATGACTGGCAGGGAGTAGAAAAACAGATTACTTTTGACGTACGCCAGCCGAAGACGAGAGAATTTACAATGAAACGTCTTCGTAAATATATTGAAGATAATCCGCATATCGATGTGATTCGTTACACAACATTTTTCCATCAGTTTACATTGATTTTTGATGAACTTGCGAGAGAGAAATATGTAGACTGGTACGGATATTCAGCTTCTGTCAGCCCATACATTTTGGAACAGTTTGAACAGGAAGTAGGATATAAATTCCGTCCGGAATATATTATCGATCAAGGATATATGAATAATCAATATCGAATTCCTTCCAAAGAATTCAAAGATTTTCAAGCATTTCAGAGAAGAGAAGTTGCTAAGCTTGCAAAAGAGATGGTTGACTTAACACATGAACTTGGTAAAGAAGCAATGATGTTTTTGGGAGATCATTGGATTGGAACAGAACCTTTTATGGAAGAATTTAAATCTATTGGATTGGATGCGGTAGTAGGTAGTGTTGGAAATGGTTCTACACTTCGTTTGATTAGTGATATTCCGAATGTAAAATATACTGAAGGAAGATTCCTTCCATATTTCTTCCCGGATACATTCCATGAAGGTGGAGATCCTGTAAAAGAGGCAAAAGTAAATTGGGTTACAGCCCGTCGTGCGATTTTAAGAAAACCGATCGATAGAATCGGATATGGCGGATATTTGAAACTTGCCATGGAATTCCCGGAATTTATTGATTATGTAGAAAGTGTATGTGATGAATTCCGTACATTATATGACAATATCAAAGGAACGACACCATATTGTGTGAAGACGGTTGCAGTTTTAAACTGTTGGGGAAAAATGAGAGCATGGGGACCGCATATGGTTCATCACGCATTATATCAGAAACAAAACTATTCTTATGCAGGAATCATTGAGACTTTGTCAGGAGCTCCGTTTGATGTACGTTTTATCAGTTTTGATGATATTAGAAATGATGCGTCTGTATTAGATGACGTAGATGTTATCATCAATGTAGGAGGTGCATATACAGCACATAGTGGTGGAGCAGAGTGGAAAGACGAGACAATTGTAACTGCTGTAAAGAAATTCATTTATAATGGCGGTGGATTTATCGGAGTTGGAGAACCGACTGCTTATCAATGGGAAGGAAGATATTTCCAGCTTGCCAATGCACTTGGTGTAGAAAAAGAAAACGGATTTAATTTGAATACAGATAAGTATAATTGGGAAGAGCATGATCACTTTATCAAAGAAGACTGCACAAAAGATATTGATTTTGGTGAAGGTCAAAAGAATATTTTTGCTCTTGATGGAACAACAATCTTAAGACAGATAGATAAAGAAGTACAGATGGCTGTAAATGAGTTTGGAAATGGACGTTGTGTATATATTAGCGGGCTTCCATACAGCTTTGAAAACAGCAGACTTTTATATCGTTCAATTATTTGGTCTGCTCATGATGAGGAAAATCTTCACAGATGGTTCAGCAGCAACTTTAATGTTGAAGTACACGCGTATGTAAAAAATGGAAAATACTGTGTTGTTAATAATACATATGAACCACAGAGTACAACTGTATACAAAGGAGATGGAACAAGTTTCGATCTTGATTTGGATGCAAATGAGATTATTTGGTATGAAATTTAATCGAAAATAGAGGAGACAGGCTGCAAGAAATTGCAGCCTGTTTTTTGTAAA
The DNA here is from genome assembly GCA_900550235.1 of uncultured Lachnospiraceae bacterium. GTDB lineage: Bacteria > Bacillota > Clostridia > Lachnospirales > Lachnospiraceae > Faecalimonas. Next base: position 3,330 of record URRQ01000005.1, on the reverse strand, counting down.
AATATGAACGAAATATTACGCGAAAATATAAATAAAGCATAAAATATTACAAAAGTATTAAATTAATATTGAAAATAAGATACATATAAGTTATACTAAGGGAGTAAAACAAAAAGAGAGGTAGAGTATATTTATGAATAAATTAAAAGCGGCAAAGCTTTTAGGTGTTTCCATATTGTCAGCATCTCTTATGGTTACTCCTTCTATGGCAGCCCCAAGCATCAGTGAGTTGGAACAAAATAAAAAAGCTGTACAAAACGAGGTATCATCGCTTCAATCGGAATTGACTTCTATCATGACAAAGATTAATGAATTAGAAGGAAAGCTTGTAGAAAAAGGGGAAGAAATTGAACAGGCACAAAAAGATTTGGAAGAGGCGGAAAAGAAAGAGAAAAGACAATATGAAGATATGCTTCTTAGAATAAAATATATGTACGAAGCAGGAGAAACAGGATTTGCCGAAAGCTTTCTTGAGTCTGACAGTATCACAGAAGCGTTAAATACAGCAGAATATATTCAAAAAGTACATTCCTATGACAGAGAGATGTTAAAGGAATATGAAAAGACAAAGAATCAAGTGAAAGATTTAAAAGAAACACTTGAAACAGAGCTTAAGAATATGGAAAAGCTGCAGGCTGAATTTGAAAGTGACAAGGTAAAGCTTAATGCTACGATCAATTCTAAGAAAGCAGAAATTGCAGATTTTGATCAGCAGATTGAGGCGGCAAGAGAAGAGGCGGCAAGAAGAGCCGCGGAAGAACAAGCTGCGAGGGAAGAGGCGGCAAGGGAAGAGAACAGCACAAGTTCACCTGACAGCAATACTGCAGATAAGGATACTTCAGATCAAGAAGAGAATTCTTCAAAACCAAATTCAGAAAATAGTAGCGAAGGGGAATCTTCTTCGGATTCCGGTAAAGCTTCAGCAATTGTGAGCGCCGCATATAGTTATATTGGAGTTCCATATAAATGGGGAGGAACTTCCAGATCAGGCATAGACTGTTCAGGACTTACTATGAGAGCGCATCAGGCAGCAGGAATTTCTCTGCCGAGAACCTCGGGATCCCAAGGAGCCGGAGGAAAAAGAGTTTCAGGTATGGCAAATGCACTTCCGGGTGATTTGGTATGTTATAGCGGACATGTAGGAATCTACATTGGCGGAGGGAAAATGATTCATGCACCAAAGCCGGGGAGAAGTGTAGAAGTGATTAAGGTATATGGTTCGCCTTGGTTTAGAAGATATTGGTAAAAAATTGCAGGCTGCTAAAATAAATAAGGTAGCCTGCATTTTTCCTACACTGTATTAGGAGATTGCACGAGTGTGCAATGTTTTATGAAATTATTGAAAAAATATGTTGACATAGAGCGGAAGATATGATAAATTAATAAAAGCGAAAAGCAAAAAATAAAGTAGAGTATCCACTCTCACCGTAGCACAACCGCGTGACTAATGGTTTGATATTTGCATAGATTTAGTAGTTCATTAAGTTGAAATCTGTTGATTTATGTTTTGAGTGGATAGTTTGTGCTATTCATTTTTTTGTGTCGAAATGTTTTAGATTTATGATGGAGGTACACGACAATTAACGAATTAATGATTAATGAGCAGATCAGAGACAAAGAAGTACGTGTGATTGGTGAAGACGGAGCACAGTTAGGAATCATGTCTTCAAGAGAAGCAATGAAGCTTGCACAAGAAGCAGAACTTGATCTTGTTAAGATTGCTCCAACAGCAAAACCGCCGGTATGTAAGATTATTGATTATGGAAAATATAGATACGAGCTGGCAAGAAAAGAAAAAGAAGCGAAGAAAAAACAGAAAACTGTTGAGGTGAAAGAGGTACGTTTATCACCGAACATTGATGTGAATGACTTAAATACAAAAGTCAATAACGCAAAGAAATTTATCGCAAAAGGAAATAAAGTGAAAGTTACACTTCGTTTCCGAGGAAGAGAAATGGCACATGTACAGTCAAGCAAACATATCTTAGATGATTTTGCTGATATGTTAAAAGATGTTGCTTCTGTTGAAAAAGTTCCAAAGATGGAAGGAAGAAGCATGAGCATGGTTTTAACTGAAAAACGTTAAACATAAAACAAAAGTGTGGATATTACACCACCATACAATTAAGGAGGATACTATTATGCCAAAAATTAAAACAAATAGAGCTGCTGCAAAGCGCTTCAAAAAAACAGCTTCAGGAATGTTAAAGAGAAACAAAGCTTACAAAAGCCATATCTTAACTAAGAAATCTACAAAGAGAAAAAGAAATCTTAGAAAAGCAACTATTACAGATGCTACAAATGTAAAGAACATGAAGAAAGTATTACCATACTTATAAGATGAAGATTTGGAAGATTAAGGAGGACTAAGAAATGGCAAGAATTAAAGGCGGAATGAACGCTAAAAAGAAACATAACAGAACATTAAAACTGGCAAAAGGATATAGAGGAGCAAGATCTAAACAGTACAGAGTTGCAAAACAGTCTGTAATGAGAGCTTTAACATCTGCTTACGCAGGAAGAAAACAGCGTAAACGTCAGATGAGACAGTTATGGATCGCTCGTATCAATGCAGCTGCAAGAATGAATGGTTTATCTTACAGCAAATTAATGCACGGATTAAAAGTTGCTAACGTTGAAATCAACAGAAAAATCTTAGCTGACATGGCAGTAAATGATGCAGCAGGATTTACAGCTTTAGCTGAAGTTGCTAAAAAAGCATTCTAATAGAAAAACAAAAATGTAGCCCCGATTTTCGGGGCTATTTTTTGAATAGTTATTCGATAATACTATTCAAGAATAAATATAGTGAAGTGAAAAGTTTATTTCCACTTTGAAAAAGAGAAGAATGAAAGTGGCAATTACTCTTACAAAAAGGGATAATTGCTACTTTTTCTGTTTTATAAAGTGGAATTCAATGTTACAATAAGGAATATAAAACAATAGGATGACTGCCAAAGACCTGTTTTTTTGCATCACAAAAAAGCGGAGTTTAGTCGTGGTTTTAAAAGGTGTAGGACTAAATTCCACTTGCGAATGGGGCGCTATTCAGTTGCATAGACAGTCGCCTGTTGTTTTTTGTTTTATTTTATATGTTTATTTTTTTAACAGGTATGGTTTTAAAATCACATGATCTTTATCAATCTGTTGAATGCCGAAATCGTATAACTTTTTGTAAAGATCATGGTACATAAAATCAGTAAGTTCTAATGGGCTTTTACCGCCTAGTAATTCAACAGGAGCAGAATTCACATGACTGATAGCAAGATTCAAGTCCTTCCTATTCTGTCAAGCCTAAATCTATTGATTTTACTAGCTTTGACGATATTT
>URRQ01000004.1 GCA_900550235.1 uncultured Lachnospiraceae bacterium | reverse complement strand
ATAGGCACTTTACGGCACTCTATGAACTAAGACAAAAGCTACGCTGTAATAACAAGAGGTGAGTGCTAATTTTTTTTATTTTTTTATTACCTCTACGCTTCGTAGGTATACACATATTTCACTACAATATAAAAATGCTTTCTTCCGATGGCAAGAACCTTTAGTTCCTGCTAGTCAAAAGAAAGCATTTCTTTTTGTTTAAAATTCTATTAGTGTGTAGTTCCGCCTACCGCTTCTGTAATATCCTTTTCATTCTTTATTGTTGCTTCAATTGCATATTCTAAAGATTTTGCAATCACTTCCAAAGACATGCTCGGTGTACCGTTTGGCTTTGACACAACCTGCTCATCTGCAAATGGAACGTGAATGAACCCTGCACGGATGTTTGGATATTTTTTTGCTGCCATATAAAGGACATTGTACATAACGCAATTACATACATAGGTTCCGGCAGAGTAAGAAATATGACATGGAATTCCATGTTCTCTTACATTTTTTACAATCGCTTTTACTGGAATCGTTGCAAAGTACGCGCTTTCCCCATCTTCTTGAAGAGGTACATCCATAGGCTGCTCTCCATCGTTATCCGGAATTCTTGCTTCAGCAAGATTGATTCCCACTCTTTCTATTGTAACGCAAGAACGTCCTCCTGCCTGTCCTACATTGATTACAACATCCGGATTGTGTTCTTTAATCCCTGCTTCAACCGCCGGACCGCTTTTAGAAAATACAGTTGGAATCTCCATTTTCACAATTTCAGCACCTGCGATTGTGTCCGGAAGAAGTTTTACTGCTTCATATGCCGGATTGACTGTTTCTCCTCCGAACGGATCAAAACCTGTAATTAATACTTTCATCTCTGTTCTCCTTCCTAATATGGTACCGGTTCCGGTACGATAATTTTTCCTTGCTGCATGATCTGTCTGTTATCTGTATAAATATCAGGCTCATGACACACTAGATCAAAATGTCCATTTGCATTCTGTCGTCCGCCTAGTGCGAGATTACGTCCAACACCAATATGAAAAGTTCCATATGCCGACTCATCTTCTATATAACAATTCCCTTCACACTTGGAGCTTGAATTTAGTCCGATTCCGAACTCTCCTGCTACATAGATTCTGGAATCTCTGTATTCTTCCATATATTCTTTCAATCTTCTTCCGGTTGGCGTATCTTCAATTTCTTCGATTCTTCCATTATGAAATATGATTTTTGTTGGTTCGTCAGCCCTTCCGATATAGCCGAGCGAACCGTCCAAAACCATAACTCCTTCTGTCTTTGTCTCCTCAATCGGAACATATACTTCGATACTTGCAGAGGAATACCCTTTTCCATCCTTAAGCACTCCGTTAAAGAACCCCGGATTTCGATGTAATTTTCCCATCTGTAAGGATGTTCCTGCTGCAGTTTCTACTCTGATATGATCTGAATATTGAAGATACTTCATAATAATCTTCGCCATCAAACGACTCTTTTTTGTATCCATTGTAAGGAAATCATACCCTAACATAGATTTTCCATCATTGGTAGATAACGGTAAGGACAAAAATTTCTTATGCTGCTGAATTGCTTTTTTTGCAGCCTTTGTTGTTACAAGCGAATATTCTGTCGCTGCTATAATCGCCGTATACGGATCAAACACCCCTTCATTTTCATCAAAAAACACTCCGACATGTCTGCCCCTATCTTCTACAACAAGAGTATTTACACTTTTGCTTCGGGTAAATGCAATTTTTTTCAGCAATCGTGCTTCCGGGAGATTTTTCTTCGTTGTTACAATCAAAAGACGATCCCATGGCTTTACCTTCACCCAATCTTTTATTATAATTTCTGCGCCTCTCACTATGTTACGATTCATGTTTATATTCCTTCTGTTATAACCCTTATTTAAATAAAATCATATATCCAATCTGAATTGTTAACATAATCACTGCAACAGCAACCTGGTTTTTAATTACACCCCAACGATCCTTCATGTTCAGAATGGCAACTGGAACAATATTAAAGTTTGCAGCCATCGGTGTACAAAGTGTACCACAGTAACCACATGTCAGAGCAAGCATACCTACTGTGGTAGGGTCAGCGCCATATGCAAGAACAAATGGAGCACCGATACCTACTGTCATAACTGTGATCGCCGCAAATGCATTTCCCATGATCATAGTAAATAACGCCATACCGATTGCGAATACAATAATTCCAAGATTAACATTTCCCTTTGGAACGATCTTCTCTACAATAGAAGCGATGACATCACCGACTCCTGCCTCCGTAAATACACCACCAAGACATCCAAGTAACTGTGGAAGCATACAAAGAGGTCCCATGATAGAAAGAAATCTTTCTGTATCTCTTAAGAACACTGCCGGTTTATTTTCTTTTGGATCATATGCGATCAAAATAATAATTGCAATTGCAGCACCTACAGTGATCGCAATCATAGAGCTTACATTTGAAAACAATGCTGCACCAAGTGAAAATACTGCAACACAGAATGCTGGTATAAAAATCTTCATACCGATTTTTTCATACTGTTTGTGCATGTGTTCTTTTGTTGGCGCATTTGTTGTTCCGACTTTTACTCTTTTGAAGATTGGCGGCATACACATTACGATAACCAATATACCGGAAACCTTTGCCGGAAGCCATGTACCGAAAGCACATACGATACCGAAAGAGCACCAGAAAACTGCTGTTCCGATTCTTGATGGGTTTTCCTTATCAAGAAGATTCTTAATTCCTGCATAAATTGTAACCAAACCGATGATTACCCATACAACATTTAGATAGGTTGCATTAAAAGTATCACCTACTTGTAAAATTTTTAAAGCGTCCATACTCTCTCCCCCTATTTCTTAGTTCCGTAATATTTCTTTAGCTGTTTCTTTTCTTTCCATAACATGAATGCACATGCTACTAAAAGAGAAATCAAGGCAATCGGAATTTCTTTTACTGCCAAATCAATTAACTCTACCTCATATCCTAATGAAGCAAGTGTTGTCTGTACAAGAATTCCACCAGCACCACCTACGAATAATACCTGGAAGAAGAACCATGTGATATTTTCCATTGCGGAAGCCATACCTTTTACTTCTTCCATATGTTCTTCATTTGGTTCATGTCCGGCATTTTTGATTGCACCCTCTGCCATAGGTAAAAGTACAGGACGAATAAATCCAGCTACACCACCAAATCCAACGTTAAATGCACCGAAAAATCCACGAAGCATACCATATGCGCACACAAGTTTTCCTGCTGTTGCGCCCTTAGCCTTCTTAATCAGATCTGCAGCTGATTCACGAAGACCATTTCTCTCCAAAGTTCCGGTTACTAAAAGGATCATAATAAAAATCGCCATACTTCTGTTTGCCACGAAGTTTGTTCCAATCGTCTCAAGCAATCCCTCTACACCAAGTCCTCCAACGATTCCTGTCGTAATAAGCGCTAAGAAAATGATCAAGATTGAATCCAACTTCAGTGCAAAACCGACAATTACAATTAATACACCTAGTAATTTAATAAGTTCCATATTTTTCTCCTCCTTGAAGTATTTTTTATTTTTCTGAATACGTGACAACCATCGGCCGTTGTCGATTGTATTCAGTAAAAATCTCTTGTACTGTGTGATTGCATTTGCATTTCACATAATTTTTTGCGTCCATCAGCATCTGGATCGTTGCCTCATCATGAGCCACATGCGCTCTCGCACAAAGGTTTAAATATTCTCCCTGTGCTGTCTCATCTGCAACTTCACTTGTATAAGCAACTGTCGTAATCCAAGGATATCGAATAGACGGATATCTATGATTCGGATCTGCTGCAAACGGAATCCAATAATTAATCATATCTTTGTAATATTCCGCCGGGAACAGCTTTGGAAGCCATGCGTGCGCATATTTTTCAAATTGTCTGCTCCACTCCAGATTCCATTTTGTCATAATAGGATCTTCTGCAATCCGGTCCGCAATCACATCCTGCATCACTTGATTTACTGCATAATTTCCACTATACTCCGGATTTGTCACATACCAAAAATACCCATATAAAAGAGATCTTGGAAGCCAAAAACCTTTGTATGACGGAGACGTATATCCTGAAAACTGTTGTTCCCATTCATGACTCGGTACACCGTGATTATCCACGACAATATCCGGAGCAAATCTTTCATATAATCTAGATAATCCCATTGCTTCTGAATGAAGTGTATCCGGTTTAAAATGTTCATGGTAGAATTCTTTCCCGAGAGAATTGAATCTTGCTACATGGAATTTCCAATACGGATGTTCCTTCTGCAATTCATAGTGGATTGCTGCACCATCCACATTTTCCATCGGTACAAGGATCAAATTCAATTTTTCCGGTAAATCTCTGTATTTTTCTTCTGTCAGCAACTCCTTCAAAAGAATAAAGGAAGCATTGGTACTTGACACCTCGTTTGCATGATGTCTTGCATTGATAATCTCGCTCGGAAGCATAGATATCCGCTTGGTCATGGAAAGATATCCTTCCGTCTCCGGCTTTAACCAAATCGCATAAATCTTTCTTCCCGAATATGAGGTAGCTGTCTCAAACACTTCAATCTGCGGTACTTGTTTCAGCTTGTCTATGATTTTCAGATAGTCTTCATATCCGATCAGTTCATTCTCTAATAAATCAATTTCTTCAATTCGTCCGTTCTTTTTAACCGACTCTTCTTCCAACTTCGCAGAATATGAGTTTCCTTCCAAATCACGGAAAATCACTTCACAGTTTCCCAGCTTATCTGCAATGCTCAAAACTTTTTTCTCTGCCAAATATGCATAGGATTCTAAAAAATAATTCTCCACACCTTCTGTCTGCACAATATATTGCAATGTTCCATTCTTCCAACTGATCTCACTAAGCCATGCCTGCGCGTTTTCACGGTTAGTCTGCTCTAGCAGCACTTGCTCATCCTTCATTACACAAGCTTTTGCACGTAGTGGTTCATACAATACTACACGGAATCTCGGACTTTCTCCTTCTGTATTATGAATCTCCGGAAGAATCAATCCAGGTGCGTCCAGCATGCCATCACTGTGATGGATCCCATAGTTTTTAAAATAGTCACTACCCGTGAAATACATATCCTCATGTAATGCATCTAAAGATGAAATCATATCTTCTCTACATCCTACCCGGTAATCCGGCTCACTCACCGAAACATCTAAGAGTAGTCTATAGAAGAATGGCTGGTTTTCTGCCTTTACCGAACCATTATGCTTTGTTTCAATATATCTTCTGCAATCCGGCAACACTTCTGTTTGATAGATTTTCCAAACTTCTTCTAGGTCTGTTCGGATTGTTTGGAACAGTATCTCTTCTTCATCCACCTCTACTCGTATATATCCAGTTGATGGATGCACTTTACCCAACCCTGGATATTCATCCAAATATGGGCGTTCTGAGCAGTATACTTTCTGAGTCTCTTCTAATAATAATTTATCCGACTCACCATATACTTTGCAAAGATATGTAATATTTTGCTCTCCTTCATATGGTAAAAATACAATTTGCTCTTCTGTTAGATCTAATTCCTTCTGAATCACATCCATAACAGGATACAATTCCTGCAAATAACGAATCGGAAGATCATACCATTTTTCCGGATTCTCTGCATTTAGATTATGATAAGATGGGGTTGCTCCATTCTCATCTACCCATTCTGTTTCTCCTTCCGGAAGAAATGGTTTGAAATAGATTTCCATCTTATGAATGCTATCTTTCTGTTCCTTCTGAATCTTTGGAATAATCTGCTCTGTTAACCATGAGAATCCCTGCTTGTATGCACATGCAATATTTACTTCTACACTTTCACAGCCTAATTTGTACAACTCATCTTCTATGGCATTTTTCAATTTCATTCTGCATTGTAGACTTTCACTTAATGCACCTTCCACTTTTACAAAATGTACATTTTTGATGACAGGATAGATTTTTTCTCTCAAAATCGTTTGAAACGTATCTGCCTCCCATGGCAATTTGTATACTTTTTCATATATTTTTCGACCAGATCGATAATTATAAAATGTCGTATTGCTCAAATATTCTTTCTGTTTTTTTTCTATGTCCGGCGCTCCATATAATACACAGGAATCTTGATTGCCTTTTGAAATCATATGTGCTGCTGCCAATTGTCCATCCTTGCCTCTTAGTACAAAGTCATCCACCATATCCATCAACGCATCCCGCCAACTTTTCATTACGTTCAGTTGTGGAAAACTATTACACAATTCTGCTGTAAATTGAAGCAGAGCTTCTCCTTTTCCCTGAATACTGATTTTGATCTGCCCATCATCTTCATCATATTGAATCTGAGGAACTTCTCCTTCCTCAAACAGTATCACGTTTCCTTTGTATCCATTCTGAGCAATCAAAGAACCTTCGTATCTTGTTGTCTCCATACCGAAACGAAACGCAAGATTGCAAGCTGATAATAACATTCCTCTCTCTATCTGCTCCGGCAAGACAAATTTTACGTCCAGTTTATCCGGCAGAAGATCATGGTTATCATCCTTTAGCAATCTTCCTTTCAAAAACAGATACTCTAACCCCGTCTTTTTTCGAAATTCCAAATCAAATACTTCTCCTGCGTGTTCCGATGCCGAAACATAGTCCTCAGGAGACATTGTTCCTTTCAACTTCCATAGCTTCTGAATCTCAGACTGACTTCCGGGAAGAAGTTCTCCCTCTGCATCAGTAATAACTGGGAACTGAGCGTGTACTGTTTGAAATCCTAAGAGCAACGAGGCGTCAATTGCACTTAGCAGCTCCTGTCTGCTCCCGGTGTTTTTTACACGATAATGCTTCATTGATTCATTTCCCCCATTCTAAAACAAGATTCCGTACTGCGTTCTCTTTTTTTACCATATTTTATCACAATGACTTTTTTGCGTCAATCTTTTTTCGCATTAACCCTTTAATTGACAAAAGCTTCAGGCTCAGTTACACTAGAGGAAAATACTAGTTATGTTGGAGGTTTATTGCATTGGAACGAACACCAAAAAAACAAACGAAAAAAAAATTATGACTGCCGGATGGAAGCTTTTTCTCACACAAGGCTATGAGAACACAACTATTTCCCAGATTTTAGAAGCTTCCGATACTTCCCGAAGCGCCTTCTACCATCATTTCAACGGGAAAGAGGATTTGCTGTTCACACTTGCCTATTCCTATGATGCTGATTATGATACTTGGTATGAAACATGTAACTCCACTCTTCACTCCGTAGATAAACTGATTCAGTTTAATCAATTTGTGATGATAAATCTCGAAAACTCTCCCTACGCAGAACTTTTTGCTCCACTGTACGGACTTCAAGTGACTACTTTATCCACACGGCATATTCTAAATCAAGATAGGCATTATTACAAAATTTTACGTACACTTATCAAAGAAGGACAAGAGTGTCATGAAATAGACAACGCCTTATCTTATGCGGCATTAACTGACATTATCACCAACATGCAAATCGGGCTTACCTACTCCTGGTGCCTTCAAAGACAAAGATTTTCATTATTAGATTATGGGCAAAAAATACTAAATCCTTTTTTAGAATCTTTACGAACCAATCGTGAAGCATAAAAAGACAGACCAAAACAAAAGTAAGGACAAAGGGAGCAAATCCCAATGTCCTTATTTTTCCAAAAAATACATATGTTGAAGATAAAGCTCATAAAATGTACTGCTCGCGGCAAGAGATACCTCTTCTGACGACTGCGTGATCTTCCTCATACGTTCTTTTGCATCCTTTTCAGTCAAGTAGATTAGATTTCCCTTTAACGAGCTATTCCCAATTGCTTTTAACTTATTCTTGCAAGCCTTCGGGAATAGTCCTATTCCGATTGCCTTATCAATATCCATCTTATATCCGAATCCTCCCGCAATATAAATGTCGTCAATCTCATCATAACCGACTCCATAATTGACAAGCAGTGTTTCAAGCCCTGCTCGGATTGCTGCTTTTGCAAGCTGAATTTCCCGTATATCTTTCTGATAAAAACGAATCTCACTTTCCTTTGATTTCGCTAAGAGAATTCCATCTTCAAAGAATTTATCATTCAAAAGCCCTGTTTCATCAATCAGTTTCTGTTTCAAAAGTTCATACGTAATATCAATCACACCGGTTCCGCAAATTCCTGATGCTTCTTGCTTCCCGATAGTTTCAAGCTCAAATCCATTATCTTTATATGTGATATGACTGATTGCCCCCGGTATACTGCCTGTCCCACATATAATATTGCCACCTTCAAATGCCGGACCTGCCGCCGTACTTGTTACAAAAATCTTGTCTTGATTACCAATCGCCATCTCTCCGTTTGTTCCAAGATCGACCAGAATCGAAACTTTTTCCTTGCGGTCGAATCCACAAGCCAAAAGTCCTGCCGTAATATCCCCTCCCACAAAAGCGGAAATTCCCGGAAGAATCCTCACCTTGCATGTGTGACGATGATTACCGAAGATTGTAAAATAATCTGCTTCCACAGCATCGATATTAACCGGAGTAAACGGATAAGCGCCGAGTCCTTCACAAGAATATCCCATGAGCAGACTGATCATCGTTGTATTACCGCTGATTCCAATCTCTTTTACCGTGACATGGTTCCGAGAATGTAATTCTTCGATTCCCTGCTCAAGATCTTCCAAAATGCTCTGTCTTAACCTTTCTTTTTTCCCTTCATTGGATGCCTGAATCCTGCTGATGACATCTGCTCCATATGACCTCTGCCGATTAATGGCAGTGTAGGTATCCTCAATTATTTTCGAATGAAATTCTAGCAACTGCATAGCAATTGTTGTTGTCCCAATATCCACTGCAATTCCATAATAACTCTTTTCTACAGACTGCTGTGATTTCCTTTCGGAAGCATATTCTGTGACGACAGCATACTTTTCTTCGCCTGACATTTCTATAGAAACAACACACTCTCGCTGGATGACCGCTTTACAAGCAAGACGCCATCCATCTGCCAATTCTTTTTCTGTAAAGAAGTTTTCATCTTCCTTTGTCGGTATTGGCCACCCTTTCAAAAACTGAACCTTACACTTTCCGCAAGTCCCTCTCCCCGCACAAATTGCATCAATGTAAACATTTGCATTTCGAAAAATTTCTAACAATGTCTGTCCACAATTCCCTTCTATAGAGACTGTCGTATCCTCTTTGTGGACTGTAATCAACACCTTATCACAATGACGCATTTTACAATCCACCTTTGGACATCTGCTACAATCATGTTCTGTTCGAAATTCATTGCAGCCTTCTTGTAGAAGATAGACTTGGCAGTTGGATTTTACAGGATCCAGCATATAACTCTCCTTGATCTTCAATCCAATCTCTTCTTCGGCTCTCGTCACTTCCCATGCTGTTTTCTGAATCTCGATCGGAACATCTTGCGGCGCTTCCAAACGTTTGATTACGCCATAATTTTTTTCTTTACAAATTGCTTTTACTTGTTCTTCCAATAGACGATCAAGTTGGAATAAACAATCATCGGCAATAGCGTCTGCCAACATTCCTTTTACATAATTCCCTTTATCAAAAAAAGTTGCAGCTAATCGACTAATATCTTCACCTACAGATTCGATACAAAATAACACTTTTCTCTCACCGGTTCCATGTTCTCTTGTCTCATATTTAGAAAAATCGCCAAATTCAAGCACGGCAACCGGAGTAAGCATCTCATATGCAATTGGAATTATTTCTTCTAAGTCTGCAGATACTTCATCATAAACCGGACTATCTGCATAGCAATCAATAAGTCTGAGGACATTTTCTTTATTAATTCTGATGTCAAAATCTGTTATTTTCATGTCTTTATCCTTCTATAGATCAAACAACGACAATTGATTAGATTCCGGTAAATTACCAAACAAGCCCAAATCTGCCATAAAATCAATAACCGTCTTACTTACTTTTGTTCTTTGTCTAAAATCATCTCTTGATAAATACGGACCATCTTTTGCAGCCGCTTCCACAGCTTCCGCCGCCTTGTCTCCCATTCCTTCGATACTGGAAAGCGGAGGCATAAGTTTTCCATCAATAATCTGGAATTTATTTGCCTTTGCAGTATAAATATCCAAAGGCAAAAACTCAAAGCCTCTTGCATACATCTCCTGCACAATTTTCATATCTTTTAATACGTCCTGCTCTTTCTTACTCAAAGAGTCAGAACGTTTCTTATAATCCCGCAAATAGAATTCCAGTTTTTCTCGTCCCTGGCACATGATTTCATAAGAAAATGCAGATGCACGAATACTGAAATATGCCGCATAATACGCAAGTGGATAGTTTACTTTGCAATACGCAATACGATAGGCCATCATTACATAGGCGGCCGCATGTGCTTTCGGGAACATGTATTTGATCTTTTCACAAGAACCAATATACCAATCAGGAACACCATGCTCTGTCATATCCTTTTTAAACTCCGGCCATTCTTTACATTTTCCTTTGGCAACTGTTCCTTTACGGACACGTTCCATAATTGTAAAGGATTCCTCACTATCCAGTCCTTTGTTGATCAGATAGGTCATAATATCATCTCGAGTACAAATTGCGGTAGAAATCGTCGCCTTTCCTTCTTGAATCAACGTCTGTGCATTATTGAGCCACACATCCGTTCCATGAGAAAGTCCGGAAATACGAATGAGATCTGAGATTGATTTCGGTTTCGTATCCACTACCATCTGAATAACAAAATCTGTACCAAATTCAGGAATTCCAAGACAGCCTACCGGACAGCCGCCGATATCCTCCGGCTTAATTCCAAGTACTTCCGTCCCTGCAAATAGAGCCATAACATCCGGATCATCAAGTGGAATCTTGGTTGCATCGAATTTTTCACCATTAATTTCTGTAATCAAATCTTCCAACATACGGATAATCGTCGGATCATCATGGCCGAGAATATCCAGTTTCAACAAGTTATGGTCAATCGAGTGATAATCAAAGTGTGTTGTAATGATATCTGTTGTCATATCATTTGCAGGATGCTGCACCGGTGTGAAGGAATTGATCTTTTCTCCATGCGGAAGAACGATGATTCCTCCCGGATGCTGCCCGGTACTTCTACGAATGCCTGTACAGCCTAATACGATTCGCTCGATCTCACACTTTCTCTTTCTTGCTCCACGCTCTTCGTAATAATTCTTCACAAAACCATATGCCGTCTTATCTGCCAATGTACCAATCGTTCCGGCACGAAACGTTTGTCCCGTTCCAAAGATTACTTCCGTATACTTATGCGCATGACTTTGATAATCTCCCGAGAAATTCAAGTCGATATCCGGCTCTTTATTCCCTTTAAATCCAAGGAAGGTCTCAAATGGAATATCAAATCCATCTTTTGCAAGAGTCTCTCCGCAGACCGGACATTTTTTGTCCGGCATATCCCAGCCCGACAACCCGGAATACGCACGTACTTCTTCCGAATTGAAATCGCTATAGTGACATTTCTTACAATAATAGTGAGGACTCAATGGATTTACTTCGGTGATTCCCGCCATTGTCGCTACAAACGAAGAACCAACAGATCCTCTCGACCCAACAAGATATCCGTCTTCTACTGATTTCCACACAAGTTTTTGCGCAATGATATACATAACTGCAAAACCATTGGAAATAATGGAATTCAGTTCTCGTTCCAATCGTTCCACCACCACATCAGGCAGATTCTCCCCATACATACTATGTGCTTTATCATAACAAATATCTCGTAAAGTCTGATCAGAATTCTCAATCACCGGCGGACACTTATCCGGTCGAACCGGTGCGATTCGTTCAACCATGTCGGCAATCTTGTTCGGATTCGTAATGACGATTTCTTCCGCCTTTTTAGAACCTAGATATTCAAACTCTTCCAACATCTCTTCTGTTGTCCGAAGATATAGCGGCGCCTGATCATCTGCATCATCAAATCCTTTTCCTGTCATAATGATCCTACGGTATACTTCTGTCTCCGGATCAAGGAAATGAACATCACACGTTCCGACAACCGGTTTTTTGAATTGTTCTCCAAGTTCTACAATCTTACGATTGAAATTTCGAATATCTTCCATGGAATTCACATTGGAAATTCGATTACTTTCAATCATAAACTTGTTATTTCCTAACGGTTGAATTTCTAAATAATCATAAAAATTTACAATTCGAGCAATCTGTTCTTCGGACTTCTCATCTAATAATGCGCGATATAGTTCTCCCGCCTCACAGGCGCTTCCGATGATCAATCCTTCCCGGTACTTCATAAGCTCACTTTTCGGAATACGGGGAACACGGCTAAAATACTGCAAGTGCGACATAGAAATCAATGTATATAGATTCACTCGTCCCACATCATTTTTTGCTAAAATAATCACATGATACGAAGTCATCTTTTTCACTGCATCTGGGTTCGTCGCCCCGAATTCGTTTACTTCCTTCAATGTATTTATTTCACGCTCTTTCAGCATTTCCACAAACTTTACAAAAATTTCTGCTGTCGCAGCCGCATCATCCACAGCACGATGATGGTTTTCCAAAGATATCCCCAAAGTTTTTGCTACAACATTCAATTTGTATCGAGATAATGTAGGCAACAACACTCGTGCAAGGGCAACCGTATCTACGGACACTAACTCTTTTTCTATACCTAACCTTTTTAGATTCGCTTCAATAAATCCAACGTCAAATCCTGCATTATGAGCCACGAGACTGGCTTCTCCCACAAATTCCATAAATTGTGGAAGTATTTCTTCAATCGTCGGAGCATCCATAACCATGGCATCTGTAATGCTTGTGAGCTTTGTAATCTCAAATGGTATCGGTATCTGAGGATTCACAAAAGTACTGTACCTGTCTACGATTTTTCCGCCTTCTACTTTGACTGCTCCAATCTCAATGATCCTATCTTTTACAGAACTAAATCCAGTCGTCTCAATATCAAATACAACATATGTATCGTCGAGCGTTTCTCCTGTCGCTCCAACTGCAATCTCCGTCAAATCGTCAACCAAATATCCTTCCACACCGTAGATTACTTTGAACGGATCATCTTTATCCAATGTTTCAATATAATGATTGGCATCCGGAAAAGCCTGTACGACACCGTGATCCGTAATTGCGATTGCTTTATGCCCCCAGTCATGGGCTCGTCTTACGATGTCCTTTACTTCAGACACCCCGTCCATATCACTCATTTTCGTGTGGCAATGAAGTTCCACTCTCTTAACCGGGCTTGTATCCATTCTTGTTGTTACAAAATTAGGAATCTTTTTAATTCCGGTTACAGATCCAATCGTCAATTCACCATCAAATTTATCAATCGTTGTCACACCTTTGATTTTGAGAAAAGCTCCTTCTTTTACTTCCGATAAAATCTCCGGCAGCTGTTCGTTTCTTGTAAACATTTTCACCATAATGGTGTCTGTAAAATCTGTGATTGCAAACATGATGATCGTCTTTTCATTGCGGATTTCTCTTGTCTCAAAGGAGATCACTTTTCCTCGAATCGTAATCTCACCCATCTCACCAACCACTTGTGACAACTCGATCGGCTCATCCTCAAAACCACGTCCATAAACCACTGTTGGGTCATCTGTTTTTTTGATCGGCTGATATTCTCGTTTCTTAAACTCACCTTTTTTGAATTCATTCTTTGCGAAGGTCTTTTTCTCTGTTTCTTTCGATGCTTCTTTTTGTTCTTTCTTCTCTTCTCGTGCTTCTTTTACTTCCTGCACATGCTCTTTGTGTCTTGCCATATTCCCATCTACAATGGCATTGATTTCCTGCTGAAGCTGAAGTTCATTATATTTCTTGTACTTGCTTTCTTTTGCTTTCTCATAGACAACACGAACTTCTATCGAAACATTACAACGTTCATTAAATACTTTCCGAATCAACTCTACAATTGCTTCTTGTTTCCCTTTTGCAATGACGCTGTCTTCCATTGTCAAACAAAGAATTCGCTCTTCTTCAAAAGAATATTTGGTGTTCAGAAACATATTATATTCCACCATGCTTCGTTCTTTTAATTCGTCTAAAATGCTCTCCCGATACTCTCGCATTAGATTTTCCGGTGTATACTGACTGGAAAGTACATAACTTTCTAAAATATGAATTTCAATCGGTGTTCGACCAAATAACTGTTCTTTGATCTGCGTTTCCATATCAAATATCGTAGCTTTTCTAATCAGATGCGTACTTAGCAAATAGATCTTCAGACAGTCTTTTAAGGAAGTGGTAGTAACCTTCGTTACTTCCACTTCCTCAAATAAATTTTCAATCTCTTGTTGTACTTTCAATGACGGAAATACGTCAAAAAACCGTTTTCCCATTCTACTTTCCCCAATTCAAAAGTTCTTGTCTCAATGTTTCCAAAAGTTCTTCCTCTTTTACTTTTTTCACGATCTCGCCCTTTTTGATCAAAAGTCCTTCTCCAATTCCACCGGCAATTCCAATATCTGCTTCTTTGGCTTCTCCAGGTCCATTCACAACACAGCCCATTACTGCCACTTTCAGATCAAGCGGAATATCTTGTACCATTTCTTCTACTTGATTGGCTAATCCAATGAGATCTATTTTTGTTCGGCCGCATGTTGGGCATGAAACTACCTCGATTCCACCTTTTCGAAGTCCAAGTGTTCTTAAAATTAATTTTGCAGATTTGATTTCTTCCAATGGATCTCCTGTCAAAGACACACGGATCGTATCCCCAATTCCTTCGTGAAGAATAATCCCCAGTCCTACCGATGATTTAATATTACCTGATAATATCGTTCCGGCTTCCGTAATCCCTACATGCAATGGATATTGACATTTTTCTGCGATCAATTCATGGGCTTTCACACACATCAATACGTCTGAAGATTTGATACTCACTACAAGATTGTCATATCCTAGTTCCTCGATAATATGCACTTTATCTAATGCACTCTCTACAATTCCTTCTGCTGTGACACCTCCGTATTTCTCCACGAGATTTTTCTCTAAAGATCCACTATTTACACCAACACGAATTGGAATATTATATTCTTTTGCTTTGTCCACAACTGCCTTCACTCGAGAAATATCTCCAATATTTCCCGGATTGATGCGAATCTTGTCCGCGCCATTTTCAATTGCAGCAATTGCCAAACGATAATCAAAATGAATATCTGCCACCAGCGGGATATGAATTCGTTTCTTAATCTCTTTTAACGCTTCTGCCGCCTCCATTGTCGGTACTGCACAGCGAATAATCTCACATCCTACTTTTTCCAATGCTAAGATTTGCGCAACCGTAGATTCCACATCTTCGGTTTTTGTATTTGTCATAGATTGAATTGCAATGGGATTACCTCCGCCAATCGCTACATTCCCAATCCGGATTACCTTTGTATTGTCTCTTTTCATACTGAGAATTCTCCTTTCCTATGAGTGAAACAAAGGGACGCTCTTCTCGTTCACGTCCCCTTTTTGTTATTCTTATTCTTTTTCAAACACGATCTGCTCTCCATACTCCCGCTCGGACAATGTAAGTACACCATGATTTAAACTATAATCAAATGTATTTTCAAGAATACCTGCTTCTGTCAGAATCGCTTCCTCTGTAATCGCACCATCTGTCGCTTTCACCGTCTTCTCGATTTCCTGTTCTTCCAGTTCAAATGCAATCATTTTATCTTCTTTTTCAATTGTAAATTTAAGATTCAGTTTTACATTCGATGTTTCACCCATCTCCTTCCAGAAAACAGTTGCATTTCCCCCTTTATGGATGGTAAGCTCCATTGTGCTTTCACGGCTCTTCCATGTGCCTTCCAATGGATTTCCCGCAAACAATGTAATCAAAAAATACACTGCCACAACTACAATCACAATCGAAGCAATTGTCGTTACCCAACGCCAAATCTTACTTCTTTTCTCTTCGTCATTTTTTGCAATGATCATATTCCCCAGTCCCCTCAGTTTCTATTCTTATGTATAAATTATACGAAGTTCCAAAGGGTGTGTCAACGTAAGAAATCCAGTTTCTACTGATTAAAGTGTTCCCTTGGTAGACCATACGCCCCCTCGCAGGCGCTCTTCATACATCGTTGCCATATCCAATGCTTTCCCGAAAGCTTTAAAGCAAGCTTCTGCTATGTGATGATTGTTTACTCCATCTAATTGTTTCATATGAAGATTCATTTCTGCTCCGTAAGAAACCGCATAAAAAAATTCTCGTACCATCTCCGTATCCATTACTCCAATTTTAGAAACTGTAAAATTTACATCATACGAAAAATATGGACGTCCGGATAAATCAACCGCGCAAAGCATCAAGGTCTCATCCATCGGCAGTATAAAATGACCATACCGTTTGATCGATTTTTTATCTCCCAACGCCTTTTTTATTGCCTGTCCCAACACGATCCCACAATCTTCGATCGTATGGTGAGAATCTACATCAAGATCTCCATCACATTTAAGTTCCAGATCAAATAACCCGTGACGTGCAAATCCCTCCAGCATATGATCAAAAAACGGGATTCCCGAAACGATATTTGTCTTCCCACTTCCATCTAAATTCAACGACAATTTAATATCTGTCTCCTTTGTTTTTCGTTCTATCGCAGCAATCCTCGGCTCCATAATTCTTCCCCCTTTTTACTTTGGCTTAATCATAGCAAAAATGAAGCATTTACGCAACAGACCGTTACATTTTTACTTTAATACCAACTTCTTGTTTTTAAGCAATTCTTTTATCATAGGCTCATACTTCTTGCGATCCGAATCCTCTAAAATAGACGTTATTCTTCCACCAGCATCTTTGGAAAAAGCTCCACACAAAAATATTTTCTCATCATTTGTTCCATAATCCAAAATAATATATCTGTCATGAAAGATTCCACCCGCGTGGAATAACTGAATTTTTAAATTTAGATATTCCTTACTAAAATCATCAAATGCGCTTTGCCTAAGACCTTTTACAAGGTTATCGCTAAATATAGACACATCTACTCCACACCGGATATTTATTAACTTTTCCAACGTTTTCAGCCCAATATAATTGTCCACAATATAAATAGATTTCTTTGCTTGTCTGTATATCTCATCATAAACAACGTCTGCTTTAAATGGATTCCCATTTAGAACTAAATATCCTCGTTTAATATGTGATTCTCCGAATTCATTCATAACCTCAGACAATTCGGAATGAGTAACAACATTACTAAGTCTATCTATCACTTCTGCCATCTGATCTTCTACATCATTCAAATCCGAACGTAATTCCATAGTAGTATGTATGTTTTGAGATATCTGCATGGATAATTGTAAATATTTTCGTTCACCAATCAAATCTTGATTTTCAATAATATAGTCTTTCATCTGCTTAAAAGTACGAATCAAAGCTTTACTCTGTCTCGTTGCGAGATCACCTTTCAGCACCGTCATAAGCATGTATATTCCCTGTTCAGTAAAGACTTTTGGTAACTTTCTGCGACCGCCCCAACTTGATGTCAAATTTTTTGATATCAAGTTATCGAATTCCTCTTTCGTAAGTTGAAACATAAAATCCTCATCAAATTTCTCAATATTATTTTTTACTTGTTGATTAAATTTTGTTGTTGTATATCCATATATTTCCGCCAGTTCAAAATCTAGCATAACCTTCTGACCACGAACAATATAAATCTTACTCTGAATCGTTTCCTCATTAATCAGAATAATTTCCTGTTTTTCTTTCTCTTCTTCTGCCACTTTTTCATCTACAACTTTGGTGTTTTCATCATTCATCTGTTATGTTTGTCTCCTTATCCTTCATTAATTTTTCCATGCAAATATAATACTCCAATAATCGTAACACATACGCCGGTGCATGTCTGTTATCCCTTTCCCACTCTGTGACTGTTCGATATGGAATATCGAAATACTCACAAAATTCTTTTCTATTCATTCCTGTACTTTCTCTTAATTCTTTTATCTTTTTACTACAATCCATAATATTATAACCCTTTCATTTCTTACACGTTGTGTATCAATTATAACTCCGTTTTCAAAAATACACAACGTATAATTTATTGTTTTTATGATTTAATTAGGACATTTATCTGTTTTTTAATCGTCAAAAATGGCCAGCATTTCTGCCAGCCATTTCTACGCATTATTTATTTTCCTGATTCTGAAATCCACTTCCACTCCATTTTTTCGCAATTTTTTGTCCAACTACCAAATTTTTTGTTGCTTAAATATCTTCAAATCTCTATGCTTTCCAAACGCAAACTCTATTCTGTCCCTGTTTCAGATTCGCAAATGGTCCATCTACGGAAGATTCAATTCTCTCTTCATCAAAATAATCAGTAGAAAAAAGAATCGGATTCCCATTTCCATCTTCATACGGCAGGCTTACAATTCGAACCATTCCCAATTCTTCACTATTTAAAACACCGTCTTTGTGTTCAACAAATGTTTTCGGAACCTCAATATTCAGATAAACGGCGTCCCCTTCTTCCTTCAGATCTACAGTTATATTCTCTGTGCATTCATACTTCTTTTCTTCTCTTTCAAATGGTTTTGCACCGTTAAAATAGCTGTTATGCTGAATCATAACCGGCTGTTTCACCAACAAGAATGGACGCATATCCTCTATGCCGCTTTCTTGAACCTTTTCTATATATTCCTGTAACGATGTGGTGTGCCCATCATATCCACAAGTTCCACTAACAGATTTTTCCGCATATTGTGACGCGCCTCCAACAAAAATATTGCGCATCCAGCGATCATCTCCTCCATATACAACTGCATATCCGGCAACCTGTGTAGAATGTGCGAAATGATACGGCGTGGATCGGTTCGGATCATTGCCAATCATCATAGTTCCCATGCATAAATTATGTAAAAACGCTGTTCCCTGCGCCTGATTATCAAGATTATACTCGGATGCGAAAATGTTATGATCGACTATACATGGTCCGTGGGTAACCTCTATCATAAAGTCTCGATTATTTTTATAGAACAGATTTTTCGATACCCTTGTTCCTTGTGCTTGCCAATCTAACCATAATCCAAGCGTAGAATGATGAATATTGTTATGTCTGATTTCCACATCAATAGCTGCATGCAGCTTGATTCCGGCAATTTCATACCCAAAGAATTCATGCTTTTCACCAATATTGTAAATGTGGTTCTCATAAATCTGACTAAATACGCATCCCATGTGTCCTACGATTCCATTTTGTCCGCAATCATAGATTCTGTTTCTTCGAATAATATGTGATCCTATCGTCTCTTTTGACCAGCCTTTTTGAACCGCAGAAAATACAGATTCCAATTGATTCTGATATCCCGGTTTCAAGCAATATCGTGTACGGAAATTGTGTCCGGTTGTCACTTCTTTTCCAATACTGATACCGCTGCACTTCGCATCATGGATTATATTATCTTCTATAATCCAGCCTTTACTCCAATGCGTTCCCAAAAGTCCCGGTTGATCTGCAGTCGGAGGAACCCACGGACAGGCTGCCTGTGCCATCTCAAATCCTCTGACCGTAATATAGTTCACGCCTGTTTCTTTCGGATAAAAACAATATGGCCTTACGTTGATTTCTACTAACTCCTTATTCGGATCTTGTCCTTGGAAATTCGCATATATTGTTGTAGTCTCACTTCTCACTTCCGCATACCACACATACAAAGTTTGTTCCGGATATCTGATCGGCTCTTCATGGTTCGTCCAAGGAGGATTATATCCTGTTCTACGCTCCTTCGGATCCATCACCTCTTCCAGACTCTGCGCTTCATAAAATGATTGTCCGTTCATATACACATCCCCTAGATGAAGTGTGTAGTTTTCCGGGTAAAGAAGCCAATCTCCTTCCAGCGGGAGCATAAACGGATTATAGTCTCCAAATATCTCATTGGAAACTACGGCTTTCCAAACCGCCCCTTCTACTTTCTCCCAATACTCCACTTTTTCCGAACCTTTGATAACGACTTTTTCCCCTTCTGCCGCTTCATATGCAATCCTTTGATATGCGCTCATACCTCCGTTCACAGGACTAACCCATTCCCGATATACACCTTCATGGACAACGATCCTGTCTCCCGGAAGCGCCGTATTTGCAGCTTTTGTAATACTATAAAATGGAGAGTCTTTATCTCCTGTATTTCTATCATTTCCTTTTTTTGATACATGAATGATTCGTGCCATATTTCTCCTCCATTTTCACAAAAAGGGGCAGTGTCTCCACCTGCCCCTTCCCCGACTAAAATAAATCTTTCACTGCCGGATAGATTTTTTTAAATTGTTGATATTTTTCCTCATACTTCGTTACAAGAGCTTCCTCCGGCTCTACTGTATCGATTACATGAACAAAGTGCTTTGCTGCTGTCTCTACGTCCGGATACTCACCGCAACCTACTGCAGCAAGAATTGCTCCTCCAAGAGCCGGTCCTTCTTCACTTTCAATCACATCTACTTTTAAGTTCATAACGTTTGCGATGATTTTTTTCCAAAGAGGACTCTTGGCGCCTCCGCCACAAATTTTTGTTCTTTCAATCTTCATACCAAGGCTTCTTGCAACTTCCAACGAATCTCTTAATCCAAATGCGACTCCTTCCAAAACAGCTTGCGTCATTTCTTCTCTTGTCGTATCCATGGACATTCCGATAAAAGCAGCTCTCACCTTCGGATCATTATGAGGAGATCTCTCTCCCATCAGATATGGAAGATAGAATACATTGTTTTCTCCTAACTTCACAATATTTTCCTGCTCTTTTGCAAAATCTGTTGTCTTCAGTATTTCTTCAGACCACCATTTATTACAAGAAGCAGCGCTCAACATGCACCCCATCAAGTGATACTTGCCGTCCGCATGTGCAAATGAATGAAGAGCATTATTTTTATCTACTCCGAATTCTTTGCTGGAGATAAAAATTGTTCCTGATGTGCCAAGAGAAATATTACACATTCCATCTCCTACAGTACCTGTTCCTACTGCTGCCGCCGCATTGTCTCCGGCTCCTGCAATAACTTTTACCGTCTCAGGCATTCCAAGTTCTTCGGCAATCTCTTTCTTCAAAGTTCCTACCACATCGTAACTTTCAAAAAGCTTTGGAAGCTGTTTTTCTGTAATGCTGCATATTTCAAGCATTTCTTTTGACCAGCATTTATGTTTTACATCCATGAGTAACATACCGGACGCATCTGAAACGTCTGTACAAAATGTTCCTGATAATCGGTAAGCAAGATAATCTTTTGGAAGCATGATTTTTCGAATCTGTTGAAACAGTTCCGGTTCATGCTCTTTCATCCACAGAATCTTTGGTGCTGTAAAACCTGCAAACGCAATATTTGCAGTATACTCTGAAAGTTTTTCCTTTCCGATCACAGTATTTAAATACTCTGTTTCTTTATCGGTACGTCCATCATTCCACAGAATTGCCGGACGTAGTACTTTGTCTTCTGCATCAAGAACAACTAATCCATGCATCTGACCTCCGAAGCTGATTCCTGCGATCTGCGATTTATCACACTCAGCTGTCAGTTCTTTGATTCCCGCCATAGATTGTCTAAACCAATCCTCCGGATTTTGTTCTGACCAACCCGGATTTGGGAAAAACAACGGATATTCTTTGGAAACTATTTTTTTAATTTCTCCATCCTGATCCATGAGAAGTAATTTTACTGCTGATGTTCCTAAATCCACACCTATATATAACATATCTGTTTCCTCCACGTTTCTTTTGTTCAACTACTCTTCAAAGGAGCATAAAAACTCTGCAATCACTTCAATACAGCCTTCCACATCTTTCAGATCCGCAATTTCTCCCGGTGTATGCATATTCCGAAGCGGCACTGCTGTAAATACTGTTGGTACACCTTGATTTGAAAAATGGATTTCATCTGCATCTGTATAACTTTTTGAACTTGCAGCCTCTCGCTGTGTATGGATTCCAATCCGTTCTCCGCATTCCTGCATCTTTTTATTCAAGCGTTTGGACGCTAACGGACTATTGCAAAGCGATGGTCCTCCTCCCAACACTACATCTCCAGATACTGCAGGATTTGGGAATCTGCTGTAATCTGTACAGTTTGTTACGTCCACAACAACTGCTGCTGTCGGCTGAATCCTTGCACTTGACCAGTATGCTCCGTTTTTTACAGTTTCTTCTCCTACTGTTGCGGCAGCATAAACACCTACTTTACAACCTCGTTCCTTTGCTCTTTTGAGTGCTTCCATGATCACAAAAACACCGATTCTGTCATCTAGCGCACGAGCTGCAATTCTTCCGTTTGCAAGTTCACGCACTCCCGCATCCAAAACAATGGTATCTCCGATTGCTACATACTTTTCCGCATCTTCTTTTGAACAAGCACCGATATCAATCAAAAAATCTGAAGCTTTTAAGTCTTCTTTTCTAATCACTTCTCTGCTACATTCAACTACTCCGTAAACAACGCCTTTCTGCGTACGAATCTGTACCTTTTGTCCCGGATAATTCTGATGTATAATTCCGCCTCGTTCAATTGCTTGAATCCTTCCCGATTCGGTAATTCTGGTAACTAGCAGCCCTATTTCATCTGCATGTGCAGACAACATAACCCGAACCGGACTTTCCGGATTTAAGATGCAGATTACATCTCCCATCTCATCTGTCCATATCTCATCAGAAAACGCCTCCATATACTCTTTTAGCACTTCCTGTCCCTGTTCTTCGCACCCGGAAACAGAAATCTGATTTAAAAGTTTATCCAAAAATACCCTATCCATTTTTCTGTACCTCTAATGATTATTTTATTTTATGATATTGCGCCTTGATTCTTTCCAAAGCCTCCTGAAGATAGCTTCTTGACGTTGCAATGTTAATTCTTATAAAGGAATCTGTATGTTTTCCATATCTGCTTCCCATATATACCGATACTTTTGCATCTTTGATAAAAAACTCCTCCAGCTGCTCCGGAGTAATCTGCAATTTTTCTGTCTGAATCCATGCCATATAAGTGCCTTCGGAATGGATCACTTCAAATTCCGGCATGTTCTTCTCCAAATATTCTTTCAAGAACCGGTAATTATTCTCTAAATATTCATTGACCTGCTCTATCCATTCATCACATTGTGTATAAGCCGCCTCTAAAATTCCGGCAGCAAAGATATTTGGATTGTGAAGTCCCCAACGGTCGATCGTCTCTTTCATCCGTTCCCGTATTTTCGGATCCGGAATGATCAGATTGGATAAAATAACTCCCGGTACATTGAATGTCTTTGTAATAGAATTACATATAATCATCCGTCCTTGGAGTTCTTCTTTTAATTTCAGGCAAGACACAAATTTATATCCTTTTTTCACAAAATCTTCATGTATCTCATCTGATATCAACAGAAGATTGTATTCTTTGCAAATATCAGCAATCTGTTGCAATTCTTCCAGTTTCCAGACACGTCCTGTCGGATTGTGAGGATTGCATAAAAGCATGATCTTTGCACATATACCTTTTGCTTTTTTCTCATCCAGTTCTTTTCTCAACTGTTCAAAGTCCATTTTATATCTGCCATTTTCCAATACAAGCGGACTTTCAATCATGACACGGTCATATTTTTCAACTGCATTTTGAAGCGCAGTATAAGCCGGCGTATGAAGGACAATTCCATCTCCGGCATTCGTAAATGTTTCTACCGCCATATTTAATGCCATGTTGATTCTTGGTGAAAACAGAACCCATTCCGGATCAATATTCTCTCCATAATGACGTTTCATCCATTGACAAATCCATGCCTCATACTGATCCGGCCAAATAGTATATCCAAATACCCCTTTGTCAATGATTTTCTGCATTGCCTCTATAATAGGCATTGGGGAGCGGTAGTCCATGTCTGCCACTCCCAAATGCATAACGTCTGTTCCAAACAACGCATCCATCTCATCAAATTTTGCGCTGTTTGTATTTCTTCTGTCAATTTGTTCATCAAAATTGTATTTCATAGATTATCCCTTTACTGCACCAGACATTGAACTCTCCATAATCTTCTTCGAACAGAATACGAATAAAAGAAGAATCGGAATAACAGAAAGTGTTACGCCTAAATAAATTACACCGTAATCGGTTTTGTAAACACCCTGCATCTGCTGTACCAAAATTGGTAGTGTAAACTTCTCTTGCGAGAATAAGAGAATAGATGGCTGAACGAAAGAATTCCAGCAACTTACAAATGTAAAAATAGCCTGTGTAGCTACACCGCCAATAATTACCGGGAAAATAATCTTATTAAAAATCTTAAATTCATTGCAACCGTCAATTCTCGCACTTTCAATCAATTCATCCGGAACATATGCATCAATATATTGGCGAATCCAATATACCATTACCGGAGTTGCAAAACTTGGCATAATAATAGAAATATAACTATCCAAAAGACCTAATGTATTCATTTCCTGAAAATATCCGATGATACCAAGTTGTCCAGGTAACATCATCGTTGCTAATACAACCCAAAATAGCACTTTATTTCCACGGAATTTGTATTTTGCAAATCCATAAGCCGTCATCGCTCCGACATATGTAGAAATCAATGTATAAGTAACAGAGATAAAAATACTGTTGCCGAGACCACGCCAAATATCCACGTTATCTTGCAATCGTTTATAGTTATCCATCAAATGACTTCCCGGAAGCATCTGGAATGATGTTGCTAAGGCTGCATTATCATGAGTACAGCCGATAATCATATTATAAAATGGTACCACACAAACAATAGCCAAAATAATTAGAAATACATATGTTAAACCCCTGCGTATTTTTGCGTGATTTTCTTTTTTTGCTTTCATACCCATTTAATACTGCTCCTTCTTTCCTGTTGTATATTTCATAAAAATAATCGAGAACACAATGATAATTACAAATAATCCATAAGAAATAGCCGCGCCATAACCATAGTCTAAATTTGTAAATGCAATATTGTACATATACATTACCATTGTCAGTAGCGATCCCTTTGTACCACCCATTTGTCCACCAAATGTGTATGGCAAGTCAAAGATCTGAAGACCACCTATGATAGATGTTACAAATGCAAATGTCATGATCGGGCGCATCAGCGGAAGCACAATTTTAAAGAATGTCTGTGTTTTTGTTGCTCCATCTACCTCTGCCGCCTCAAATAATTCATATGGAATTCCTCGAATACCGGCTGTAAATATAATGGTATAGTATCCAAAATATTGCCAGAATAATACAAATGCAACGATTAACTGAGACAAAATCGGACTTCCCTTCCAGTTAATCGGTTCTGAAATAATATGTAACGATGTCAGTAACTGATTTACGCTTCCTACTTTCCAGTCAAATAGCAAACTGAACAAAACACCGAGCGAAACTGCCGTTACAAGATTCGGAAAATAAAAAACCGTTTTAAAGAAATTTGATCCTTTTAATCTCTTCTGGTTCAATAAAAATGCAAGCACCAGACCGAATATCATCTGTGGTATCATAGCGATCAATGCGATAAAAATCGTATTTCCAATCGATTTAATAAACATCGGATCATGCAAAAGTCTTGTGTAGTTTGCTAACCCTACAAATTGCTGCTCCCCAAATCCGTCCCATGACATAAAGCTTAGTCTAAATGTATAGAGAATCGGATACAAAGTAAAGCATAAAAAAACTATAATATATGGGGCAATAAAGAAATATCCCGCATTACTTTTATTTATTTTGTTTCTTCTTTTTTTTGTTATTGCGGACACTTTTTTGTAATCCTCCTTCCGACTAGAAAAGCTGCTTCGCGTCGTACTCTTAGTGAAGACCTCCACGAAGCAGCTGTGTTGCTAAAGATTAATCAATTTCGATTTCTGGATAAATATTTTTCATTTCTTCTTTAAAGCCTTTTACCGCTTCTTCCGGTGTAGCCTGTCCTGTAGCTACAAGATCCATCTATGCTGTTGCACTTGACCATGCCTGACGGTCATATTTTGTTAATGGATCACCTTTAACTTTTTTCGCTGTCTCATAGAAATCTGCGAAATACTGCTGATCTCCTGTAACGATATCTGTATGCCCTTCTTCAATACATCTTTCGATTGCCGGAATATATCCCGGAAAATCTCCCCATGTATTTGCAAGTCCGTTTACAAGGTAATCTTCATTAGCTGTCATAGTTTTGATCCAAGCCCATGCAGCATCTTTATTCTCTGATTTTGAGTACATTCCGTACCATGTTCCACCGTTCTGGTAAGGAATCGGAGCCTGCATATATCCCCATGTGTTTGCAGCTTTTTCCATCTCGTCTGCTGGGATACCTGGTTTGATACAGAAGTTTAATCCCCATGTTGGAAGACATGTTAAGATAAACATATCTTTTGAGTACATTCCTGATGTCCAACCTGCTGACCACATATCTGCTTCTGCATCTACTTTGTTCTTAACAACATCATCCATCATTTTGTACATTTCAAGCATATACTCATCATCGATGATATGATTGTTTTCATCTACCCAAGCCTGTCCTTTGTAAGAAGCATAAAGCTGTAATACTGATTCAACGTCATCTAATAAAGCAATCTTTCCGCCTGATTTCTCATATACCTGTTTACCAACTTCAACGATCTTATCCCAGCTTGATAACATTTCTGCTAATTCCTGTGGATCGTCTGTTCCAAGGTATTCTTTTGCAAGCGCTTTCTTATACCAGAATCCACCTGGTGTTGACTGCCAAGAAAGACCTTTTACATTGCCTTCTCCGTCTCTTGATAATTCATCAACATATGGAATCATATTTTTTGAAATCTCATCTCCGCCGTACTGCTCCTGACTTAAGTTCTCAAGCATATCTGTATCTCTGTAAACACCATAGTCAGAAATCTCAAATGTTGCTACATCTGGTGCATTTGTTCCTGTACGGAAAGCATTCTGAAGTTTTGTTCTGTACTCTTTAGATGGCATTACCGTAACATTAACCTTTACACCCGGTACGATTTTGTTAAACTCTTCTACATAGAAGTTCATCTCATCCTGGCTTAAATTTGTCCAGACATTGATTTCTCCCTCTGTCTTTGTTACATCTTCTGTAATCTCCTGTTTCTCAGGCGCTTTTCCATTGGAAGGCTTCTTACCGCCCCCACCACATCCGGTGAGCATAGTTGATGCAGCCAGCGCTACAGCAAGAATTCTCGCAAGTCTCTTTTTCATTTCTCTTCCTCCTTTTAATAGTGACTTCCTGTTTCTTATATTGTAAATTATAACAACCTTTCCATCTCTCCACTAGCTTACTCTTAACCTTTCAATGTCACTTTCTTGTCTTTTTTGGTGTTTTTTATCACTTTTTCTATTTTGTTTGTTTGTTTTTTATGCATTTTCACGAGATTGTCAATAAAATATCATTTTTAAAAAGTACATCTTTTATAATAATTCAAAAAATCGTCTGTATATCTATTCAAAATATACAGACGATTTTTTAATTTAGTTCCAAGGATTTTCCGTTGGATAACGTACTCCTTTTGGCTGATTGTAGCCAATCTCTTCTACCGGAACACCGATATATTTGAACACTTCAAACAATGCTTTCCCGTGTTTGCCAAATGCAACCGCTCCATGATGCGGGAAATTCTTCTCGATCAATACATGACGATAAAATCTTCCCATCTCCGGAATCGCAAAAATACCAATAGATCCAAAGGATCTTGTCGCAACCGGAAGAACCTCTCCCTGTGCAATGTATGCGCGGAGCTTACAATCTGCGGTACTCTGCAGTCTGAAAAATGTAATATCTCCAGGAACAATATCTCCTTCCAATGTTCCCTGTGTCACTTCTTCCGGAAGAGCTCTCGCCATGATCAACTGATACTTCATCTCACAGAAAGATAGCTTTTTACTTGTCGTATTTCCGCAATGGAATCCCATGAACGTATCTTTATGTGTGTAGTCGAATTTACCTTCGATATCTTCTTTATATAAATCAGCAGGCACATTATTATTGATATCCAATAATGTAACGGCATCATTGCTTACGATTGTTCCGATAAACTCACTTAGCGCTCCATAAATATCTACTTCACAAGATACGGGAATTCCCTGTGCGGTCAAACGGCTATTGACATAACACGGTACAAAACCGAACTGTGTCTGGAATGCCGGCCAGCATTTTCCCGCGATTGCAACATATTCTCTGTAGCCTTTGTGTTCTTCTACCCAATCCTTTAATGTCAGTTCATACTGTGCTAATTTCTTTAAGATTTCAGGTTTTTTGTTTCCTGCACCAAGCTCCTCTTCCATTTCTTTTACAACAGACGGAATTCTCTCATCATCTGCGTGCTTATTAAATGCTTCAAATAGATCTAATTCTGAGTTTTCTTCAATTTCAACTCCGAGATTATAAAGCTGCTGGATCGGTGCATTACATGCAAGGAAATTCAACGGACGTGGTCCAAAGCTAATAATCTTTAAGCTGCTTAAACCAATGATCGCTTTTGCAATTGGTGCAAATTCGTGAATCATGTCCGCACACTCTTCTGCTGTTCCTACCGGGTATTCCGGGATATATGCTTTTACATTACGAAGCTTTAAGTTATAGCTGGCATTTAACATACCGCAGTAGGCATCGCCGCGTCCCTGAATCAGATTATCTCCGCTTTCTTCTGCCGCTGCAACAAACATCTTCGGTCCATCAAAATGTTTCGCAAGCAATGTTTCTGCTATTTCCGGTCCGAAATTGCCAAGGTATACAACCAGCGCATTACATCCTGCTTTTTTTACATCCTCCAAAGCCTGAACCATATGGATCTCACTCTCAACAATGCAGATCGGACACTCATAGATTTCTGCATCTCCATATTTATCAATGTATGCTTTCATAAGAGCTTCTCTTCTTGTTACAGACAAGCTCTCCGGAAAGCAATCGCGGCTTACTGCTACCACACCAATTTTAAGTTTTGGCATATTACTCATTTTCTTTTCCTCCTAATCCATCTAACCTAACGTGATGTTCACGCCTTTGAGTCCGTTAAAAGCTCCTTCGATTTTTGCATCCTCGTGAGCAATCAACCATTTGTTTTTTGCTGTCAGCAACTTGTCTTCCCCTTTTCCGGATGTAGAAAACGTAATGTCTGTGTTCGTGTCTTTTGGAAGCACAATCACACAGCGGAATCCATTCCCTTCTACACCGCACGGAGCATAGTGAAGCGTTGTTGCATATAATTCTACTGCCGTTCCTGCAGGTACATAAAAAGCTTCTACACGAGATGTATCATATGTAAAATCTTCCTCGATGTCCTGCTGACATCCCAGCAATAAAATAATATCGTCTACAGCCACATCCACTTCTGAACAGCGATGATATTCCAATGCGTTCAATGCTTTATTATGTCCATTGCAATAACCAACCTGAATCGGCAAGCCTCCGTACATTCTGTTTTTTAACTCTTTTGCCGCATCCAAAGCTTCTAAGCGCTCTTCCGATGGAACATAAATAACATCTTCCGGAACCGGTGTCGTGTTCATTTCTTTTAATAGTTCAGAAAAGTCAAAATCATTCAATACCTTCCCATACTTTTTAAAAGATTCCTCTGTCACCTTTTGCATGTTTTCCATTCCTCTCATTTTTATTTATTTCTTCTATATTTTCTCATATTGTAACAGAGTTTTTTATTGTATTCATCCAATATATTGTCTTAATAATGGCACTTTCTTGTCATTTTTCACAACCACGCATAAAAAAAGCGTATGTCTGATGCCACTCTTTTCCCAAAGCAGCATCCAAACATACGCTTTCTTTTAATTCTTCTGTTTCCGAAAATCACTTGGCAGCATTCCATACTTCTTTCGAAATGCGTTGGCAAACGCTTTACTATTTGCAAAACCGTGATTTAAAGCGATATCACTGATCATATGATCCGTAGAAACCAATTCCTTGCTTGCACGATCCAGCCTGATATTCTGTACATAATCTCTATAATTAATCTCGGCATATTTTTGGAACATTTTTGATAAATATGTCGGAGAATACCCAAATGTCTCTGCAAGACTCTCTAGCGACATCTCTTTCTGATAATTCTTCTTAATATAATCTGTAATTTCCGTCAAACGACTTAGTTTGCGATAACTTCGAACAATTTCCGGACTAACCTCGGTATTTCTATATTCCGTCACAAGTGTATAAACCAGTTCATAAAACAAACTTTGTACTTTGAATTCATATCCACATTCTTGTTTCACATAGAATCGATACATCATACGCATCGATTCCATCAATTCTTGATTACGGTTGCCTGGTTCGTGGGAAAAAGAAATAAATTGTTCGTTCGTATAATATTTTTTAAAAACAGCGAGCGGAATCTGAATCACAACCGTCTTATTCGGCTTTGGAGCAAAAATCGAATGTACTTCATTGGAATTCACAAGAAAAAATTCCCCTGCATTCATTTTATATTCTTCATCATTCAAAAAGAAACGCAGGTTTCCTTCAAAAATTGCAAAAATTTCAATCGAGCGATGCCAATGTTTCCCCCGCACATAGTTTCCATCTTTCCCTTCAAACAAAAACATTTTAAAGGGCAATTCTTCGTTTGGTAAAATAATCTCGTGACTATATCCCATTTTATCCCTCACTTCATGCATGTATATTGTTTCCTACCTCTACTCTCCACCTAACTTGCTTGCAGTGAACCATCCTGCCGCAAAAGTAACAACACTGATTGCAAGAAGCAACACAGAAGCACCGCTCCAATCTGTTTTCATTAGAATCGCAATCGGAGATGCAAGAATCAAACCGATAATTCCATAATAAGCATGGATTTCTGCTTTCTTGAAGATAAATTCGATCAATTTTGCAATGGCAAAAATTCCAACTACTACACCGATTCCAAACGGAGCCAAAATTCCAACTACTCGCAAAAGCTCTGTCATATTAAACTGGATCAACGCATCAATACAATCATTGATCGTCTCGATAATCGTATCATAATATCCAAGAAGCATAAGCATCATGGAACCACTCACTCCAGGTACTACCATGGTAGCCGCCGCAACAACTCCAACTCCCAGAAGTTTTATCACATTGACAATTCCAAAACTCACGTCCGCAGTGCTTCCGCCGTCTTCTCCAAGTACTGCCATTAAAATAACAACTCCAAAGAAAATAAAAAACGGAATCATTTTCCCTACTGTTACTGAATGGCCTTTTACTTTCTGAAAGATAAATGGAAGACTTCCTGCTATTAAACCGCAAAACGCAAAGTTTGTTGGAATCGGATATGTTGCCAACAAAAATTCAAACAATCTCGACAATGCGATGATCGCAATTCCTGCTCCGGCAAAAATCGGAATCAGAAGTTTCATACTTTCCTTAAACTCGCTTTTTAAATGTGTGATGGAATGAATCAGCTTATCATAAAGTCCCATGGCTACCATCATTGTTCCACCACTTACACCCGGAATGATGTTGGCAATCCCAACAACCATACCTTGTAAAATCTTTTTCAACATATTGTTACCCCTTTTTGATATAATTTTTCAGAAATGAAACTAACACTTCCATTTCATCTTGCGTACCGATCGTAATTCTTAAATACTGCTCGATACGTTCACTCCCCCAAAATCTAACATAAATCCCTTCCTTTTTCAATGCTTCAAACAATTGTTTTGCATCATATACAGGATGTGTCACAAAGATAAAATTAGCATCTGCACCGGTATAAGTAAAACCCAGTTCTGTAAGCTGCTGCTTTGTCCACTCTCTCGTTTCCTTTAATTTCCGTAAGTTTTCCTCAAAATATTCTTGATCCCGTACCGATTCCACTCCGCATAATAGAGATGTTTGATTCATTGTATAAGAGTTAAAAGAATATTTTACATCACTTAAATAACGAATTAGTTTCTTATTACTAATAGCATATCCAATTCTCATACCAGCCATCGAACGTGCCTTCGAAAACGTCTGTACTACGATTAGATTCTCATACTTATCTATTAGGCTTATTGCCGATTCCCCTGCAAAATCAATATATGCTTCATCCACAATCACTATAACATCTGGATTGTGTGTAAGAATATCTTCGACAAATTTCAAGTTCTCATAAATGGCAGTCGGCGCATTGGGATTTGGAAAAATAATCCCACCATTTTCTCTATAATAATCCTCCCGTCTAATTCGAAACGTCTCATCTACTTTTGGACATTCATACGGTATTCGATATAGTTCTGCCCTTACCTTATAAAAAGAATAGGTAATATCCGGAAACAAAATCGGTTTCTTCGAATTAAAAAAAGTGAGGAAACAAAGGGAAAGCACATCATCCGATCCAACTCCGACAAAAATCTGCTCCGGATCAACCTGATACTGTTTTGCCAAAGCATCCACCAAAACAGAAGCCGTCGGGTCCGGATATAGACGCAATCTGTCTGCATTCATTGTTCTCAAAATCTCTTCCACTTTCGGAGCCGGAGGATACGGATTTTCATTAGTATTGAGTTTGATCACTTTATGCTGAGGCTGTTCGCCCGGAACATAAGGTTCTACCTTTCGGATATTTTTTTCAAACGCTTTCATAAGCCTGTCCTCTTAAAAATATTTTTTTGACAATTCCTTGAATTTTGGCAACGCATTTACAATCGTCTCATACGCTACACAATATGCAATACGTACATATCCCGGACAACCAAAAGAACTTCCCGGCACGATTAAAATATTGAACTCTTTTGCCGCCTCACAGAACTCCTTCTCATTTTCAACCGGTGATTTCATGAAAAGATAAAATGCGCCTTCCGGTTTGATACATGTAAATCCACAATCGATCAATCCATTATATAAAGTTTCTCGATTTCTATTATAATAAGAGAGATCTGTTTCTTCATCCAAGCATCTTGCAACCACCTTCTGCTGTAATGTCGGTGCATTGACAAATCCAAGAATACGATTCGCTACATTAGCCGCCGCATTTACTTTTTCACTTTCCGCCACTTCATCCGGAA
This sequence comes from uncultured Lachnospiraceae bacterium, assembly GCA_900550235.1. Taxonomy (GTDB): domain Bacteria; phylum Bacillota; class Clostridia; order Lachnospirales; family Lachnospiraceae; genus Faecalimonas. Next base: position 42,142 of record URRQ01000004.1, on the reverse strand, counting down.
TCACAAGATAGCCGATTCTTTCTCCCGGAAGGGAAAGGGACTTACTGTAAGAATAACATACGATTGTATTATCATAATATTTTGTCAGATACGGAACTTCTACTCCATCATATGCCAGCTCTCGATACGGCTCATCAGAAACTAAATAGATTTCATGTCCATATTTTTCTTGTTTTTCCTTCATAATTGCTGCAAGTTTTTGAATTGTTTCTTCCGAATAAACTACTCCTGTAGGATTGTTCGGCGTATTGACAATAACTGCCTTTGTTTTCTCTGTAATCTTTTCTGCAAACTCGTCCAGTTTTGGCTGAAACGTCTCTGTATTTGGAGAAATCTCAACAAGCACTCCATCAAAATTATTGGTATAACTTCGATATTCCCCAAAATACGGAGCAAACACGATCACTTCGTCTCCCGGATTTAACAATACCTTCAGCGCAACATTCAGTCCTCCGGCTGCCCCTACAGTCATTGTAATATTCCTCTCACCAAAGGAAGTTCCAAATCTCTGATTCAAAGACTCTGCAACCGCCTGTCGTACTTCACTATATCCCGCATTACTGTTTGTGTATCCATGAAGTTTGATTGGATTTTCTTCCTGCACAATGTCAATGATTGCCTGTTTGATTGATTCCGGCGCCGGAACATTCGGATTTCCAAGACTAAAATCATATACATTCTCCGGCCCATAAATCTTGGCAAGACGATTTCCTTCTTCAAACATTGCGCGGATTGCCGAACTGTTTGCCACCATGTTTTCCATTTTCTTTGATATCATATTCCTGTCCTCCTACTTTTTTGTCACATATCCTTTTTCCGTCAAAAAGACTGGTCGATAAGACAGCTTCGCCTTTCGAAGTCCCTCTGATCCTGTATCTTCTTCACGATTTACGTATCGGTAATCCTTACAAGCATGTTCCACAAACTGCTGATTGATCATCGGATACGCGCCTTGGATATTTGCATAAGCTTTTTCAATGTGTACGACAAATGTATCCTCACACAATTCCTCTCCGATTGTAAACGCTACAATTTCTCCGTCAACTCTAAGAATTCCTCCTATAAGTTCCAGTTCTTTAAAAAGCCTCAACGAATTCAATGTCACACACATCTCTGCGTTTTTATTCAGATCCTCTTCACAACCGTTTTCATTTCTCCATTTCAACGCCATCTGAAAACACTCTTCTAGATTCTCTTCTGTCATCGGTTCATAAGACCAGATCTCATGCTCTGCTTTGAATTTATTAATATGATTTCTCTTTGCATGAAGCTTTTTCCCGGAAAGTGTGGCAAGCTTTTCTGCCTCGTATATATAGTCCGCATCATCTCTGCTATATTCAATCTCATATTGTCCCGGATACCAGGAATTAAATTGTTCCCACGCCTCCGGTGTTACACAATACATATTGAATTCTTGATCACGCTCTTCACAGTATTCTTTTAAAAATTCAATGGCTCGTTTCACATCCTCTGGTTCTCCTGCCGGATATGCAAACGAATATGCCCCTTCATCTTCACTTCGGAAAACAAGCGCATTTTCAATGATCGCATATTTTACTCTATAATGTTTGGACCAGAGATATACATTCACGAATGTTCTCTCACAACTTCGAGACGGATACTTTTTAAAATAATAAGAAAGCGTCTCCTTATCTTCCAGTTGCGGTCGTCTAAATTCTACTTCTTTCATTTTCATACCCCTTATATTATCTATGCATATTGTACAATGACTCATATACTCCTTTTTTTGCAAGAAGCTCCTCATGTGTTCCTTGTTCTTCAATTCCGTTTTCTGTCAGAACTAGAATTCTTCTCGCATTTCGGATTGTAGTCAGTCTGTGAGCAATGACAAATGTTGTTCGATTCTTTGCAAGCTCTTCCAAAGACTGCTGTACTACTTTTTCACTTTCATTATCAAGAGCAGACGTTGCCTCATCAAAAATAAGAATCGGTGGATTTTTTAAAAATACCCGAGCAATGGATAGTCTCTGTTTCTGTCCTCCTGAAAGTTTCGCTCCTCGTTGTCCGATATCCGTATCATAGCCATCCGGAAAGCTCATGATAAACTCATGGGCATTGGCTCTTCTAGCCGCACGAATGACGTCTTCATCCGTAGCACTCGGATTGCCGTACCGGATATTTTCCATGATCGTTCCGGCAAACAAATAGACGTCCTGCTGTACGATTCCGATATTGTTTCTCAAATCTTCTAATTTTATATGACGGATATCCATTCCATCAATTTGAATGCTTCCTTCAGACACTTCATAAAATCTAGGAATCAAGCTGCAAAGCGTCGTTTTCCCTACACCGGACGGTCCGACGAGCGCCATATATTCCCCAGCTTCCACATCAAGATTCACATGGTTTAACACATTTTCATTGCTGTCGCTATAGTGGAAAGACACATCGTGGAATTCAATCTTCCCTTCCAATCTATCCACAGATACCGCATTTTCTTCGTCTTTGATATCCGGTGCAATTGCCATCATCTCAAGGAATCTGTCAAAACCGGAATATCCGTTTTGGAACATCTCTGTAAAGTTGATCAGTTTCTTCACCGGCTCAATAAAGTTATTAATATATAGAAGAAACGTCACTAAATCAGCCACAAGAATCGTCTGTTCTGCAAGTCCCCTTGCACCTACAATCAAAACTGTTACTGTCACAAGTGTCGTAAGCGCTGTCAAAGAAGAATGGTACCCTGCCATATAACGGTAACTGATTTTCTTCGCCGCCACAAAATTATCGTTGCCCTTTTCAAATTTTTTCATCTCAATGTGTTCATTCGCAAATGATTTCACCACACGGATTCCCGAAAGGCTGTCCTCAATCTGACTGTTAATATCCGCAATTCTTGCCCTGTTACGCTTAAACGCAACTTTCATCTTTCTATTATAATATCCTGCAAAGATAACCATAATCGGTACAAAGATAAATGCTACGATTGTCAGTTTCACATTGATATTGAGCAAAATAATAAAAGAACCAAGTAATTTAATAATCGAAATCACAATATCTTCCGGCCCATGATGCAAAAGTTCTGTAATATCAAACAAATCACTTGTAATTCTCGACAAAAGAGCTCCCACTTTCTGATTGTCATAGAATGCAAACGTAAGCTTCTGATAGTGACTAAAAATATCACTTCTCATATTCGCTTCCATCTTCGCCCCCATCATATGCCCATAGAAAGCAATAAAATAATTACACACATATTCTACCAATACAAGAAAAATCATCAAGCCACCTAGCATGGTAATCGTACGCATGACTTCATTTTCCTCAAAATACACGACTTCGTTCGTGATATAACGCACGATCAATGGGATTACCAACGTAACTGCCGCTCCAAGTATCGCGAAAAACATATCTGCAAAGAATAAACCTTTATATGGTTTGTAGTAAGAAAATAATTTTTTTAGCTTGTTTTTCATATCTCTTCCTCCTATGTAAATAAGGACGTTGCTAAAAAGCACCGTCCTTATCCCCTCATCACTTTCTATATCATACTATATCATTTACAAAAGTTCAACTGCTAAGTTTCTCTTGAACTAGTCCCTCTGAAATATGAATCAAATTACTACTACTGATTTCTGCTATATTGATTGAATTTTGAAGATATGTTTTTACAATCTTCATCCTATCATTTTTGATGCTCTAATACCCAATTAAGCATATCTTCATATTTCAAACTGCCATCTGCTACTGCAAGAATCAACTCATATAATTCTTTCTGTGTATATCGTAATTCAATTCCATTCAAAGCAAAAAATACAAGCATGGCATGAGTTCCAACACGTTTATTTCCATCTAACATACAGTGATTTTTAATTAAACCATAACCCAGCCGAGTTCCTTTTGCCTGAATAGTTGGGTATAATTCTTCTCCAGCAAATACTTGAAATGGAGACTCTATGGCTGACTCCAACAGATTAAAATCTCTCACTCCATCCATTCCACCTGTCTGTTCAATAAGCTGTGAGTGCAACATTAAAATCTGTTCTTTACTTAGTTTTTTCATTTAGCAAGCACCTCATACGCCTCTTTATTCTGTGCAAGTAATCTCTTTGATATATCAAACACATCTTCATCCTTAGCTACTGTACTTTCATCTGCTTTGCTAAAATCTATAACCAAATATCTTGGTGCATTATTCTTGAGTATAACAACAGAACCAAGTTCATCTACTAATCTGGCAACTTTTGAGAAATTCTGATTTGCTTCTGTGATTGAAACCATTGTATTTGTATCTATCGTCATGATAACACCTCCTAGTTTTTATATACATAGCATACCATATTTCTAGGATAAATTCAACCTAGTTCCATCACTTGACACTGTCTCTACAACGCTACAGCTTCATCTGTAAACCGATTTCTATACATATCCCCCTTATATAATACTTTTTCCCTCTATCCATTTGGGTAAAGTATGTGACAATCTAACAACTTTACCACTCCAAAAATGGCAAAACGACGAAACTCTTCCGTATTATCGTAAAATGCTGCTAAATCACAATCTTTTAAAATATCTTTCAAATTATGAAATGTTTCTATATAACGTTTTTCAATATCTACCTCTGGTATTCCGTGTCCGCCTTTGCTTACTCTCGATTTTACTCCTGCTATCAAAATATATTTTTTCATCAAAACAGATTCCTTTCAATTACTTTTCTCTGTTTTTTCTGAAGTAAAAAATCTCCAACCATTTCATAGAATTCTCTTTGTTCTTCTGTTTCCGCTTCCAACACTAGTTGTAAGGTATCTTCTGGCTTTAGTTTTTCTATTTCCCGATATATGTTTTCATACTTTTTTACATCACACATAATAGCTCTTTCCTCTCAATGACTTACTCACTTCTAAAAAAATCGGCCACAGCTTTATCTGTAAACCGATTTCTTTTCACATCATTTTATTCATTCATGTTTGCAAGTTTTGCCGCTTGGTCTGCTGCAATCAGCGGATCGATAATCTGATCCAAATCTCCATTCATCACATCGTCAATCTTATATAATGTAAGCTTGATACGGTGTTCCGTCACACGTCCCTGTGGGAAGTTGTAAGTACGAATCTTCTCTGAACGGTCTCCTGTACCGATCTGACTTCTTCTGGCTTCTGCCTCTGCAGACTGTTGTTTTTCAAGTTCTAATTCATACAGTTTAGAACGAAGCAAACGGAATGCTTTTTCCTTGTTCTGCAGCTGTGATTTTTCTGTCTGGCTATAGATTACAATACCTGTCGGATAGTGTGTCAAACGTACTGCGGAGTCTGTTGTATTGACGCACTGTCCACCGTTTCCTGACGCACGCATTACGTCAATTCGGATATCTTTTTCATCAATCACAACATCTACTTCTTCTGCTTCCGGCATAACGGCTACAGTAATCGTAGAAGTATGGATACGTCCACCGGACTCTGTTTCCGGAACACGCTGCACACGGTGTACGCCACTTTCATATTTCATTCTGGAGTAAACGTTCTGTCCGCTTACCATGAATACAACTTCTTTGAATCCACCGATTCCATTTTCATTGAAAGAGATCAATTCTGTCTTCCAACGTTTGCTTTCTGCGTAATGTACATACATACGGTATACTTCTGCAGCAAACAATGCAGATTCATCTCCGCCGGCGCCGGCACGAATTTCTACCATGATATTCTTTTCATCATTTGGGTCTTTTGGAAGAAGCAGGATCTTAAGCTCATGCTCCAACTCTTCCACTCTCTTCTTGGAAGAAGACAGCTCTTCCTTCGCAAGCTCTCTCATCTCTTCGTCAGATTCAATCTCCAACATCTCTTCACTATCTGCAATCGCCTGCTTAGCATTTTTATATTCTGTATATGCATCAACAATCGGAGTAAGATCCGCCTGTTCTTTCATCAACTTACGAAAACGTGTCTGATCATTTGCCACGTCCGGTTCCTGCAGTTCACTTAAAATCTCTTCAAATCGAATGAGCAGATCTTCTAATTTATCAAACATGTTAATTCCTCCTAATTTTTCCTCTCTGCAATATTTTACACGCCGAAGACTACACGGTCAAGTCCTGCAAGATCCTTTTTCACAGTTACTTCCGAAAAACCAGCCTCTTCCATCAGTTTTTTTACATCTTCTCCTTGGTCATAGCCGATCTCAAAATATAATCTTCCGCCTTTTTTTAGGTATTCTTTGCTTTTTTTAATAATCTCTCTATAAAAGAAAAGTCCGTCTTCTTTTCCATCTAAGGCAGCATATGGATCGTGAAGTTTCACTTCTTCCTGTAGCTCCTTAATCACAGAAGTTCGGATATATGGTGGGTTAGACACGATGATATCATATGTTCCTTCTACCTTATCAAACAGATCGCTTTCCACAAACACCGCGCCGACTTTCTGCTTGGAAGCATTTTCTTCTGCAACTTGCAGCGCTTCGCGAGAAAGGTCTACACCAACTCCGGTAATCCCGTCTTCTCCTGATACCGTTTGCATTCGTTTCATCAGACTGATTAAAATGCATCCGGATCCGGTACACATATCCAAAACCCGCATTCCAGGTTCCAAATCCTCCCATACGGTTTCCACAAGTACTTCCGTATCCTGTCTTGGGATCAGGACATGTTCATTGACCATGAATTCAAGCCCCATAAATTCCTGCACCCCTGTGAGATGCTGAACCGGAATTCTTTTCTTACGCTTTTCAATATAAGACAGATAACGTTCCTCTTCTTCTTTACTTAACGCTTGCCTTGGATTTACATAATATCTTGTTCGGCTCACGCCTGTCACATGTTCCAACAGAATCCAGGCGTCTGTCCCTGCATCCGGAACACCTGCTTCATTTAAGATATCGTTTCCCAAGCGATATGCCTCTTCTAATGTCATCATACTTCAGCTCCAAAGTTCTCTTCTTTGTACTTTCTCCAGTCAAAGACTGCTTCTACCGACTGTATCGCAACTTCGATCATATCGTCATCCGGTTCTTTTGTCGTCAGATTCTGCATCCAAAGTCCCGGCTTACTTAACAGATTGATGATTGGATTCTCACTATTTCCTGCCCATCGGATCAACTCATAGGAGATTCCTGCAATCACCGGAATCAAAGCAATTCGAAGTCCTACTCTCGCAATCTGAGATTCTGCATGAATAAAAAACACCATCACACAGCTTACAAGCATTACAAACAATAAAAAACTGGTTCCGCAACGTTTATGCTGTTTCGAACTTTTTCTTACATTATCAACTGTAAGATCCAGCCCATGTTCAATACAATTGATACACTTATGTTCTGCCCCATGATACATGTAGAGACGGCGGATATCTTCCATTCTAGAAATCAATAAGATATAGCCGATAAAAATAAGAAGCCGTAAAACCCCTTCCAATGCCGTAAGCAGAATCCGGGAGTGAATCACCTTCCCTGCCAGATTGATAATAAAATACGGCAGTACCATGAAAATTCCAATTGCAAGAACGATGGAAAATGCAACCGTAATTCCCATAAAAACAGATTCTTTCTTTTCTTCTTTTTTCGCCTCTTCTTCTGTCAGTACTTTTCCCTTGTCTTCCTCTTCTTCAAAAAAACTTGCAGAATAGGTCAATGTTTTCATGCCTAGAACCATGGAATCTATAAAATTAAATACACCCCGAATAAAAGGAATCTTCGTGAGCGCTTTCCATTTGATCACGCTCTCGTATTTCTCCTTTTTTACTTCAATTTCACCGTCAGGCTTTCTTACAGCTACTGCATAGCTGTCTCCGTTCTTCATCATAACGCCTTCAAGAACTGCCTGACCGCCTATATTGGACGATTTCATATGTTTTCCTCCATCTTCCGTTGCAGTCCTAGGAAATATTTCCCTATGACGCAACAAAGGTTGAGATCATAACAACCTCAACCTGTAAGTTCTGAATTCTGTTAAGCCTAAGCCTGAATTCCGTATTTCTTGTTAAACTTGTCAACACGACCACGAGCCTGAGCAGCTTTCTGCTGTCCTGTGTAGAATGGGTGGCATTTTGAACAGATTTCTACGTGGATATCTTTGTTTGTAGATCCTGTTACAAATGTGTTTCCACAGTTACAAGTTACTGTTGCCTGATAATAATCTGGATGGATTCCTTCTTTCATGATTTTCACCTCTCTATTTTTATTTATGTTTAATTACGTGTAATAATCACTTAAACAGCTTTTTGATTGTAACATATATTACAAAACTTTGCAAGTTTTTTCTTAGTTATTCTATAAGAATTTTTGTTTTTTTACTAATTGTACAAATTCTGCATTGTTTTTTGTACGAGAAAACATGTTTAAAATATTGTCTACTGCTTCTTCCGGTTTCATTCCATTTAACGCACGACGCATAATGTCAACTGCCTCCTGCTCGTCTTTTGTCAAGAGCAAATCTTCACGTCTCGTACCTGATTTTGGAATATCAACTGCCGGGAATACTCTCTTTTCCTGCAGCTTTCTATCAAGAACAAGCTCCATATTACCGGTTCCCTTGAACTCTTCATAGACAACATCGTCCATTTTGCTTCCTGTATCAACAAGAGCTGTTGCAAGGATTGTAAGACTTCCGCCTTCTCTCATATTTCTTGCGGCTCCAAAGATTCTCTTTGGCATATGAAGCGCTGCCGGGTCAAGACCGCCTGATAAAGTACGTCCACTTGGCGGCACGATCAAGTTGTATGCACGAGAAAGTCTTGTGATACTGTCTAAAAGAATCACCACATCTTTTTTCTGCTCTACGAGACGTTTTGCGCGTTCTATTACCATCTCTGATACTCTTTTGTGATGTTCTGGAAGTTCGTCGAATGTAGAATATACGACCTCTACATTTGGACCTGTAATTGCTTCTTTAATATCCGTAACTTCTTCCGGACGCTCATCTATCAACAAAATAATCAGATTCATTTCCGGATTATTTCTCAAAATAGATAATGCAGTCTCTTTTAGCAAGGTTGTCTTACCTGCTTTTGGCGGAGACACGATCATACCACGCTGTCCTTTTCCGATTGGAGATAACAGATCCACAATTCTCATGGCAACAGAGCTTCCTTCTCCTTCCAGTTTCAGTCTTTCATTCGGGAAAATCGGAGTCATATCTTCGAAATTTGTTCTCTTCGAAGCTTCTACCGGAACCTGTCCATTGATTTTTGTCAAGTACAATAATGCGCTAAACTTCTCTGTCTGTGTTTTTACTCTTGTATTTCCTTCAAGAATATCTCCTGTTTTCAATCCAAAACGACGGATCTGTGACGGAGATACATATACGTCATTTTCTCCCGGCAAATAGTGATTGGAACGAATAAACCCATATCCATCCGGCATTACTTCAATGATTCCGCTTACTGTAATTCCACTATCCAACTGCTCAATATCCGTTGTTCCTTCTTTGCTTTTTTCATTTTTTACTTCTTCTTTTACTGCTTTCGCTTTGTCTTTTTCATCTTCTGCAAGCATCAGTTCGATAATATCCGCCTTTTTCATTGTCGATACACCCTTTAAGTGTCTTGCTTTTGCAATATCACGTAATGATGCTACCGGCAGAGATTCATATTTCTCTCTCATCATAGTTTTTAATCCTTCCTATTCACTTATACTACTCTTATTTACTACGGGGAACTTTGTCAGACTTGACTTCTTCTGAAACTGTGTTCTGAACTATGTTTTTATTATACACAATTTTTTATAAAATGCAACCATTTCCTTTTTTGAAATTAAAAACCGGAAACATTTGCTTCCGGTTTTACTACAGGGGATGAGGGAATCGAACCCCCACCAAAAGTTTTGGAGACTCCTATCATACCATTTGACCAATCCCCTATTGTATACGTTTAAAAAACGGCTACTTGATATTTATACCACAGGTAGCCGCTTTTGTCAATCTTAATTATCAATTAATGAGGTTTGAATCCTTCTCCACGTACTTCATTGGATTCCATCGTAATCAAAAATGCACGATTATCTACCTCTTTTACCGCTTTTTGCACTTTATGCATTTCTTTGTTGCTACAAGCACACATAACAACCATCTTTTCCTCGCCACTGTAACTTCCTACACCTCGTAAAAATGTACAGCCACGCTCTGTCATTTCATCAATCTTAGCAGCCACTTCTTTGCTATGATCTGTAACAACAAGCGTCATCTTACCTGCATCAATACCATACATTACTTTATCCACCACTGTTGATAAGATATAAGTAAGAATTAGGCCATAAATAATGCTGTCTGTATCTCCAAAAAGTACTCCTCCAAGTCCTACAATTACAACATCTGTAATGAACGCAATTTTACCAATGGAAAGATGCGGTTTGAGTGCACGAATTGACATGATAATGAAGTCTGCACCTCCGGTTGAAGAATTGCGAAGATAAATCAATGCATATCCCAAGCCTGAAAATACTCCCACACAGATCGCAGACAGCATTCTGTCTCCCGAATATACCGGAAGCATCGGCGCTACAATATCCATAAGTGGCCATGCGATGATCATCGTTTTTAGAGAACGGAGTAAAAATTCCTTTCCCAAGAGTTTATAACACAATAAAATAATCGGAATGTTTAATACAACTGTCATAACACCAATCGGTAAACCGAACAGGTGATAAAAAATAAGCGCAATTCCTGAAATTCCCGCTACCGGGAAGCCGGAATTTGCCGCAAAATTGTAAACTCCAATTGCAATCAGCATATTTCCTACAATATCTATCATAATATCAATTGCCAGTTCTTTTCCTTTGCTTCTTTCCATTCTTTTTTCCTCGCCTTCCTCAATCATCTCCAAGAGTAAAACTCTATATATAATTCCTTTTGAATTGAAAAAAAGCAATTGCAAATTATAGAAATATAATTCGCAACTGCTCTTTTAATTTAATATTATACCTTATGCATTTCAAAATTGTCAACATAATTTCCATGCTTTTTAAAATACCGAATCATTTCATTTGTCAAACTCACATCATTTTCCATATCTGGTATTTTATCCCGTTCAAACCATTCTGCAAGAGCCAACTCTTCCTGATCTAACGTAATCTTATCTGCACCATCTAATTCACAATAAAATCCCATCAATAATGTATCCGAAAAAGACCATGGCTGACTTTTATAAAAACGAATATTTTTCACTTTCAATCCAACTTCTTCCATTACTTCCCGTCTCACCGTCTCTTCAATCGTCTCACCTATCTCCGCAAATCCTGCAAGAAGAGCATATTTTTTATACGCGCGCCCGGCATACTTAGACATCAGAATCCTATTTCCATCCGTAAGGCCAACGATAACCGCCGGACAGATCTTCGGATATTCCATAAGTCCACATGTCTCACATCGCATCATGCGTTCCTTCCCATCATGAACCATCTTGGCCCCGCATCGCCCACAAAACTGTCTGCTTTCATACCATCGAATCAGCTGTGATCCGGTAATTCCTGCAAACGCCATATACTGCGGCTGCAACGTTCGGAAATTAGAAACCGGTTCCATATGATATTCTGTCAGCTTTTCCCACGATACTTCTTTTATATAGTAAAATCTATGCTGATCGATCGAGAACAAATATGTATATTCTTCATAGAGACGTTCATTCCAGTATTCCAGTTCTCCAAACGTTGGGAATGAAATTTCTTGTTCTGATTCTTTTATAAGAATACTATTTCCTTTACATACAATCACATAACTTTCCTTTTCAGGCTTTACTGGTCGATATTCGTTTCTATATTCATGTGGTCTGATATCTTGTATCATACTTCCGCTCCTTTTTTCAAACAGTTTTGTCTATTATAGCATTAATTTTAGAAAAAAATAATATTTTTATGATAATTCATTGCTTTTTCCTTGAAAAAATGAGAAAATATATATAATAAATTGATGGAAAGCGAGGGATTTTTATGAAAAAAGATCATTTAGCTCAACTGAAAGCTGCAATAGAAAGTAGCACATACACGGTTGCTCTTTGCGGCTCAGGGTGTTTGAAAGAATGCGGAACGGACGGATTAAAATCCCAGGCACGGGCATATGAAATTGAGTCCAAATATGGAATCTCTCCAGAATATTTATATACAAGCGCATATTTTTCTTCCAGACCAAAGCAGTTCTTTGATTTTTACCGAAATGAACTTCTGACTCCAGAAATCAAACCCAATGGTACCGCCAGTGCTTTGGCTCAGATGGAAAGGGAACACTTGCTCCAATGTGTGATTACAAGTAATATTTTTAATTTGGCAGTTCGCGGAGGTTGTAAAAATGTCATCAACCTTCACGGTACAATTTATAATAATTACTGTACCCATTGCGGACATAATCATTCCATCCAATATATCATGAATTGCAAGAGTATTCCTCTATGCGAAAAGTGTGGGCACTACATACGACCGGGCGTTTCTTTCTTTGGCGATATGGTTGACAATGCGCTGATCACCAAATCCATCGAAGAAGTAAAAAAGGCTGACTTACTTCTTTTACTTGGAACTACGCTTCGTTCAGAAGTCTTCCATGGATTTTTAGAACACTTTGATGGCACTACACTTGCAATCATACACGAAGAAGATGATATGGCTGACAAACATGCAGATTTAGTCATTTATGCTCAGCCAAAAGACGTTTTTAAAGAACTAGAATATCATATGCAATAACATTCCTTTCAAAAGGGGCAATTGGTTTTTCTGCCAATCGCCCCTTTTTCATGTTCTTTTATTACCTTCTCGGAAGTAGTACTGATAAGATTATCCCCAATGCTCCTGTAAAAATCCCAAAGTCTCCAAGATTGAATGTAATATCGCTGAATTTTTTCCATTTGGAACGAAATCCCACATAATCTACCACATACTTTCTCACAAACCGATCATACACATTACTAATTGCACCGCCCAACACTAAACTAAAACTGAGTTTTTCCAAAGCATTCCCCTTACGAAAAAGAAGCATTCCATAATATAGTCCTAGTGGAATTACTGCCAGCAATGAACACCACTTTACAAGCGCAGGATAACGTTCCAAAAAATTCAATGCCATTCCTTGATTGTGTACATAGCGAATCAGGATACGCCCTTGGCATATCGGAATCTCTTCTTTTTGAGAAATATACTTCTCTACATAATACTTCATCCCCAAATCCACCAAAGGAAGTGCAAGAAGAATTCCTATACATAGCGCCAGCATACTTAATCCTCTTTCACTCGAATCAATTCAGTTTCGCACGAACGAATCTCATCTTCTCTTTCACTGATAGATTCGCACAGTTCCAAATAGGCTTCTTCAATCACTTCACCGCTTTTGTATTTTTCATAAATCAAACGTCCTAAGTCTCTGAGATCTCTTCGATTATTCTTTTCTAATCCACGAATCTGATTTTTAATTTTCTGTGTTTCGATTACCTCATCTGCCTTTTTTCCCACTTGTTCTGCTGCTCCGCTTAATTTTTCCACAATATCATCAATTAATTCTTTCATGTTCTTCCTCCTGTTATCTTTCTCAAAACGATCTTAAAGATTCAAAAGTCCGATAAAGATTGATCGCCCCATATCCCCAACGTCTATTGGGATACTCTTCCGAATCCACTCTTTCTGTTCCCAGAAGCAGCAAATTCCTGATTTGCAGCGTATCCACATTTCTGCGCCCCATCCGGTAATATAACCATTCCATCAATAGAACTGACGCTCCCGCGGTTACTGCTGTTGCAATACTGGATCCACTTCTTCTGACAAACTGATTTCTCTTTGCAGCGCTTAACACTTCCACTCCCGGCGCCGCAAAATCCGGTTTGATCGTTTCATTTCTAGTATACCCTCTTCCGGAATCTATCGCAATACTATTATTTTCCCCATTGTAATACGCCGCTGTAATTCCATTTATCACACACCCCGGCTCTGTTACCGTCGTATCCGGATCAGGCAAAAGAAAATACACTTCTCCACTTAAAAATTCTTTTACCGGAAGCCAAATATGATATTCCCCGTCAGCAAGCCGACGTGCTTCTACCTCCAACTTCCAAATTCCTGCCGAAGGTTCTTCCATTCGTATAAAGATCAATTCCGAATTGGTCCTCTCCACAAACAAACGATAATCAATATATACCGTTGTATTTTCAAAAACAAATTTATACACATGCCCTGCTTCTATCTGTCGAAGAGGCACAAAGGGAATCCGCTCTCCTCCCGGTGACACAATGGACACCGTAAAAATATTGGGAATATCCGTCCACATTTCCATCGTAAAACCTGTCACACCTTCTGCAACACGTATTTCAATGCTTTCCGGTCGATTCAATTCTTTTTCCTTTCCATAATAATGATGTCTCTGATTCGCCTCATTTCCCGCTCCCAGGATCATCACCGTATTATTGACATCCGCATAGTTGGAGATCAAGTGTCCCAAAGGAGACGTTCCATTATGATCTCCTTGATTCGTTCCCAATGCAATACAGATTACTAACGGCATCTCATTTTTTCTTGCCAGAAGTGACAAATAGCGAATTCCGAGCATAATATCATTCTCTTGATAGCATTTTGTCTTATCATCGATAAAATAAAATTGTTTTAGATACTTTTTTGCTTCTTTTAATTTCACGATTCCGAGCGTTGCTTTGGGGGCAGCTCCAAGAAATCCTTCTTCTACATTCTCTCCTCCGGCGGCTACTCCGGCAATAAAAGTTCCATGCCCGTCTTCGTCCACACTCGGCACAATTTCCATCGACCGCTCACTTCGCACCGCTTCATTGATCTGCCCTCTTGTATACTCTGTTCCATACAGAAAACCTTCCGGCGGATCACCGGTCTGGATCGTTTGATCCCAAATCCCGGCAATCCGCGTACTGCCGTCCACATTTCTAAATATCGGATTCAAGTAATCGATTCCTGTATCTATGATTCCAAGCATCACCCCTTCTCCCATAAGCTTTAATGTGGGATAATTCTGTACTTGCGCAATCCCCGCCTGATCCAGCATCTCCGTATCCAGCGGAATATAACACTTTGGAATCGAACCGTAAGAGAAACGATTCAAAGTAATCGGATCTGTATATAATTTATTCAAATATACCGAACGATAATAAAATCCGATTTCCTGTTCACATAGTTTTCCGTCTTGTACGATTTCCATTTCAAAGGGCATATTCTGTTCATAAATAAAATCCCGATATTCTTCCGACATAATCTTTTCCCGACAAGTTAGTCCCTCTTTTTCTGCCATCCAGATTCTCGTTTCATCTTCTTTTCGTAAACACTATATGAGAAAAAAAGGTACGATATCCCTCGATCTCGTACCTTTCATAATATTACTATTTATTTTCTCCCAAAAGCGCCTGTCCTCTCATAGAGATCAACGGGCCTCCGGTTCCTTCAATGTATGCTTTTGTAATTGTCACCTGACCAATATTGTCATCTTTTGGAATCTCGTACATAATATCCAACATAAATTCTTCGATGATCGAGCGCAATCCTCTCGCTCCCGTATCCTTTTTCATTGCTTTTTGTGCAATTGCAAGAAGCGCATCTTCCTCAAACTCTAATTTCACTTCATCTAATGCAAGTAATTTCTGATACTGTTTTAAAATAGCATTTTTCGGTTCTTTTAAGATTCTTACAAGTTTCTCTTCATCTAATCCCTGCAATGTGAAAATAATCGGAAGTCGACCGATAAATTCCGGAATCATTCCAAATTTTCTTAAATCCTCTACCGTAACTTTTTCAAGGATATTCTTTTCCTTGTCATATTTGTCTTTCAAATCGGCCTGGAATCCTACCGATGCCTGTTTGTTCAATCTTTCTTTGATGATATCTTCCAAATCCGGAAAAGCACCGCCACAGATAAACAGAATATTCTTCGTATTTACTGTTGTGAGAGGAACCATTGCATTCTTGCTATTTGCCCCAACCGGAACTTCTACATCGCTTCCTTCCAAAAGCTTTAACATTCCTTGCTGAACCGATTCTCCGCTTACGTCTCGCTGGCTGGAATTCTTTTTCTTTGCAATCTTATCAATTTCATCAATGAAAATAATACCCTGCTCTGCTCTCTCTACATCATTGTCTGCTGCAGCAAGAAGCTTGGAAACCACGCTTTCAATATCATCACCAATGTACCCCGCCTCCGTAAGAGAAGTAGCGTCTGTGATTGCAAGAGGCACATCCAATAATCGAGCCAGCGTTTTTACAAGATATGTTTTACCGCAACCGGTCGGCCCGATCATCAACATATTAGATTTTTCAATCTCAATGTCGTCCATCGTGTCTGTCGCAACTCGCTTGTAATGGTTGTATACTGCAACTGAAATTGCCTTTTTCGCATATTCCTGTCCCACCACATATTCATCCAAGCTTGCCTTGATCTTATGAGGCGCCGGCATTTTTTTAATGTCAAGAACAGGTTCTGTCTTCTTGTCTTTTGGCTTTTTCTGTTTTACTTTCTGTTGTTTTGGAATCATGTTCTCAAAATCAGCCATATTGAATACTTGCACTCCCGGCATATTCATCAAACGATTCAGATCGATTTCTCCGCTGTTCATCGCATCAAAGCTTTTCTGCATACAATCTGAACATACATTGATGTGATTTGGGAGTTCGATCATCTTGCCTGCTACACTTTCCGGTCTGCGACAGATAAAGCAGTATTTCTCATATCCGTCGTCTTCTTTTTTTTTCTCTTCGACCTGATTTTCTTTCTTTTCCTCTGTCACATCGATTTCTTTTACATCTTCTACATCAATAATATTATCCTTATCCTGCATAGTAATCCTTCCTATTCACCTAACATTTTCAAGAATTCTTCTTCTGAAATAATTGCAATCCCCAACTCTCTTGCTTTCTTATTCTTCGAAGATCCTGATGTGGTATCATTATTAATCAGATAGTTTGTTTTGCTCGTAACGCTTCCTGTTACTTTTCCACCTTTACTCTCGATCACTTCTTTTACTTCATTCCTGTTTTTAAAATGCTCCACGCTTCCAGTAATCACGAAATTCATTCCCGTAAAAATCTGCGTTTCAGTATTCCGTTCCTCTTTTGGAATGATCAGTTCTTTTAACAGCCGATCCACTTCCTTCACATGGCGCTCATCCTTAAAATAATCTACAAAAGCATTTGCAATGACTTCTCCAACTCCATCAATAGCGCTTAATTCCTCCGGAGATGCCATTTTCATTTTTTCCATATCATAATCAAATTCTTTGCAGATTATTTTGGCATTGGCAAGCCCGATATTGGCGATTCCCAAACTGTATATCAACTTTGGAAGTGTTGTTGTTCTTGCTTTTTCAATGCTTGCATGCATCTTATTATAAGACTTTTCGCCAAAACCTTCCATACTTTTTATCTCTTCTTCATACCGGTCTAAGTGAAAAATGTCCGCATACTCTTTGATCAATCCATTCATAATGAATTTCTCCAATGTAGCCTCCGACATTCCATCAATATTCAATGCATCCCTGCTTACAAAAAGCGCAAAGGATTTGATATGTTTTGCCTGACACTCCGAATTTGTACAATACAGAGATTTTGCATTATTCACCTGCCGAATCTCCGTTTCTCCTCCACATACCGGACAATGCTTTGGAATGTCCTTCACTCCACTTCTCGTCAGATTCTCTGCAATCTGCGGAATGATCATATTGGCTTTATAGACCTGAATCCGATCCCCGATTCCAAGCTCCAATTCCTCCATAATACTGATATTATGAACGCTGGCACGGCTCACAGTTGTCCCTTCCAATTCTACCGGCTCAAAGATGGCTACCGGATTGATCAGCCCCGTTCTCGAAGGACTCCACTCCATCTCTAACAGTTTCGTCTCCCGGATCTCATCTGCCCATTTAAATGCAAAGGAATCTCTCGGGAATTTTGCAGTTGTTCCCAAAGACTGTCCGTAGGCAATATCATCATAAACTAACACTAATCCATCAGATGGAAAGTCATTTTTTTCTATCTTTTTCGCGAAAAATGCAACTTTTTCTTCCACATTGTCTGCAGTCACTTCATAATGCTCCACTACATCGAATCCTTGTGATGCAAGCCATGCAAACTGCTCTTTTCTAGAATTCTGAAACTCTACGCCATCGGCTTTTACGAGAGAAAACGCAAAGAATTTCACATTTCTCTTTGCTGTGATCTCATTGTTCAACTGTCGTACCGAACCGCTGCACAAATTTCGTGGATTCTTATATTTAGCATCTACATCTTCAATCTCTGCATTGATCTTTTCAAAATCCCGATATCCGATCACTGCTTCTCCTCGAAGAATCAATTCCCCTTTATAAGAAATATGAAGGGGCACATTTTGAAATACTTTGGCGTTATTTGTAATAACCTCTCCCACTTCTCCATTTCCACGTGTGACGGCTTTTTGCAACACTCCGTCTCGATAAGTCAATACAATAGTAAGACCATCTAATTTCCACGAAATCAACGCTTTTTGATCTCCTAAAAACTCCCTTAAACGCTCCACATCTTTTGTCTTATCCAAAGAAAGCATCGGTTTTTCATGCCGTTCTTTTGGGAGTTCGCTCAACACTTCATATCCTACATTTACCGTTGGACTGTTCGCAAGTGTCACGCCAAGTTCCTTTTCGAGTTCTACAAGTTCATCATACAGCTTATCATACTGCAGATTACTCATAATCTCTTCCGCATTCTGATAATACGCCTTTCCCGCTTCATTTAGGATTGTGATCAACTCCTGCATTCTCTGTCTTTTTTGTTCCATACTTCACCTACTCAATTATTGTTTCATTGGAAGAATCTTTGATCAACTCATATAACTCTTCCAGTTCTTTCTCAGTCACTTTTCGATATTCACCCGGTTTCAGATTACCAAGCGTAATATTCATAACACGGATTCGTTCTAATCTGGTTACTTTATATCCAAAATATTCACACATTCTTCTAATCTGACGGTTCAATCCTTGCGTCAGAATAATATCAAATTTATATTTCCCGATCTGACGGATTTTACACGGTCTTGTGATCGTATCTAAAATCGGAACTCCCGCCCCCATCTTCTCTATGAACTCCGGAGTAATCGGTTTGTCTACAGTTACTTTATACTCTTTTTCGTGACGATTTCCTGCCCTCATCATCTTGTTGATGATATCTCCATTGTTCGTCATTAAAAGAAGTCCTTCTGAATCCTTATCTAACCTTCCAATATAAGTAATCCGCGTTGGATAGTTCAAAAAACGAATGATATTTTTCTTCTCCCGTTTCTCTTCTGTACAAACAATACCAACCGGCTTATTCACCGCAAGAAGAACCATCTCATTCCCCTTGCTGACAACCTTTTTCCCTACTTTTATCTCTTGTGCCGACGATACTTTCATCCCCGTTTCCGCACGTTTTCCATCCACAAATACTCTGCCTGACTCAATCAATCGATCTGCTTCTCTTCTAGAACAGACACCCGCCTCACTTAGGAATTTATTCAACCGAATCATTTCTTCCATTCTGACTTGCTCCTTTTTCTGCAATAAGAATATGATACTAATTTACTTCCAAAAAGTCAATGTTTCTGCTATAGTTAAGTGGAAACCATGCCGGTCTCGGTTCTTCCTCAACCGGCATTGATTTAGGGGTAATTATGAAAACAGATTCTTTTACAACACAACCTGTGAAAAAACTATTTTTTCACTATCTTATGCCGTCTATTTGTGGAACTATGGTCACATCCATCTACGTTCTGGCAGACACGATCATCATCGGAAAAGGAATCGGTATCGATGCTATGGCGGCGCTTAACATCGTACTTCCGCTTTTTAATATTTTCTTCGGCACCGGACTTCTGTTCGGCGTTGGCGGCTCTGTCCTCATGTCTATCGCAAGAGGACGAGGAGAGATAGAAACAGGACGCCGTTATTTTTCCATGGCTGTCCTATTAAATATCGTCACCTGCCTCATCTATATGCTCTTGTTCCTTCTATTCATGGAAGATATCGCCCGTTTCCTTGGTGCAACGGACGTCACTATGCCTTATGTAATGGATTATGCTCCGTTTATTCTATGGGGACTTGGATTCTTCTCCTTTTCCTCATTTTTACAAACTTTTGTTCGAAATGACGGCGCCCCAAAACTCTCCATGATCAGTGTGGCAACCGGCGGAATCCTAAATATAATTTTAGACATTGTATTTGTCTTTCCTTTCCATATGGGCATGGCCGGGGCAGCTCTCGCAAGCGTGATCGGTTCGGTCACAACATGCCTGATTCTGCTCCTTCATTTCTTCTCGAAGAAAAACGGATTGAAATTCACATGGAAGGGGCTCCTGCCGTCCTATGCAATCAGTATTTTCAAAAATGGATTCACAAGTTTCCTCTTGGGAGTATTGGCAGGATTCGTCATGTTTATATTCAATCTGCAAATTTTAAAGTATGTAGGAGATATCGGAGTCAGTATGTACGGTGTGATCACCAACACTTCCATCGTCGTAACTTGCCTGTGCAACGGAATCAATCAAGCTTCCCAACCGATCATTTCCATCAATTACGGTGCTGGACTTCACGACAGAATCCATACGGTAAAACGTCTCGGACTTCAGACCGCTATCGTCATCTGTGCAATCCCTGCCATTCTGGGACTTGCAGTACCGGACATGTTTACCTACATCTTCCTAAATCCAACATCGGAAATCCTCGCCCTGTCCGCAACAGCTGTCCGGACTTACTTCATAGGATTCGCCATTATGGGAGTCAATATGTTCGTGATCGGATTCTTCCAATCCACCGTAAAACCACACCTTTCATTGATTCTTTGCCTCTTGAGAGGCTGTATCTTAAGTGTACTGTTTGTTTATATACTGCCGGTTTTCTTTGATATCATCGGAATATGGGCTTCCGTTCCACTGGCAGAGTTCATCACGCTCGGGGTAGCAATATTCTTTTTAAGAAAAACGACAAGGAGGAAAAGCATATGATTCTATTAAATATATCCGGCGTCAAAGAGTGTATGGCAAAGCTTCTTCTTTCCGAAACCTTTGACCCATTTGAATTTATTGAAGGAGAAATCACCTCCTTCGCCACCTTCCGCTTTGACGGATATTTAAAAAAGGATTTTTTCGATTCTGATGAGTTAAAAACGATCGGTAACCGAGAGCACGCACTTTGGAAAGACATGCGTGAATTCTGTTTTTCTCTTATAAAAGGAAAGAAAACGCCTCTTGGTTTTAAATTTGTGTTCGGACTTTCTAGATCCAACATCGAAAAACTTCTTACTCAACAAAGTTTAAACTTTACCTCTTCCGATGTGGACGGACTGTACATCAATCTGAAATATGACGGGCATCGCCTGCAATGCGTGACCGGAACGTCCTTACGTACTTTCACGCTGGATAAATCGCTGGAACAAGCATGGGATATGATGGTACAAAAATTCTTCGCACAAAAAGAAATTATGTTCGAGGTGGAATAGGAGGGAAATCCGTATGAATGTATATGAGAACATTTTAGAATTCAAAGGAACATGGAGAAACTATCAAGATCGGGTTTTAAAAGCATCTGATTCTTACTTATCAGATAAGAAGATACACATTGTAGCTGCCCCGGGAGCCGGAAAAACTACACTGGGGATCGAATTGATTCGAAGAGTTGGGTTACCTTGTCTAATCCTCTCTCCACGCATCGTGATTCGCCAGCAGTGGTTAGAAAGAATCGAACATGGATTTTTAAACGACGGCCTTTGCGCGGAGACGTATCTATCTAATAATATCCGTAAGCCAAAACTACTTACCTCCATTACTTATCAAACTCTTTTTTGTGGTATGACGCAATATCAAGGAACAGAAGAAGAGGAAGATTCCGACTATAAAGAAGATGTGAATTTTGCAGATTTTGAATTGGTAAAAGCGGTAAAAGAAGCCGGAATAGGCATCATCTGTCTAGATGAATGCCATCATCTAAAAAACGAGTGGTGGAAAGCGCTGGAAACATTTATGAAAGAAATGAACGATGTTGTTGTCATCTCTTTGACAGCCACACCACCATATGATTCTACCCCTGCTCAATGGGAAAGATACTGCAACATGTGCGGACCGGTAGATGAAGAAATCGCAGTTCCGGAGCTCGTGCGAGAAGGAAGTTTATGCCCGCATCAGGACTATGTATATTTTAACTATCCCTCCAAGGAAGAACAGGAAATGATCGATAGTTTCCGAAACAAAGCAGAAGGAATGTTTGAACAACTTCTCAGCGATACCGATCTTGCGAAAGCCATAGGAACCCATCCGGCGCTATCCGATTATGATGGAACCGTTGATGCCATGCTGGAAAATCCGGAATATCTGTCAGCCATTTTGATTTACAGCCAGGCAAAATCCATCCCCTTCTCCTCAAAATGGTTAAAAGTGCTGGGGGTGAAAAAACTGCCCGAGCTGTCAGAAAAATGGTTGGAAATACTGCTCCAAGGCTTCCTCTATGATGATATCAACAGCTATTCTTGTGATGCTGTGTATCGTGAAGGACTCATAAAATCATTAAAAGCAGCCGGTCTTATAGAACGCAAAAAGGTCGGTTTTTTAGTAAATGGCAAAGTCGAGAAAGCTCTGATCAACAGTACAGGAAAACTCGAAAGTATCCGTCAAATCGCTCACGCAGAATACGACAACATAGGAAAAGATCTAAGAATGTTAATTCTTACAGACTATATCCGGAAAGAATATAAATCCACACTTGGCAATCCCGGAAAGAACCTGGATACCATAGGGGTACTTCCTATCTTCGAACTTTTAAGAAGGGAAAACAGAGATTGGAAAACTGGTATTCTATGTGGAAGTCTGATTATTATTCCCGATTCAGCAATTCCGTCTCTAAAACAAGCAGCTATACAGCAAGGCTGTTCAGATGAGATTAAAACCACACCATTATATGATATGACCGGCCAACCGCTAGGCTATAGTGAGGTGAAAATTCAAGGGAAAATCCATGCCTATGCCCAAATGATTACACAGCTTTTTGGAATGGGCGAAATAGAGATCCTCATCGGCACCAAATCTCTTCTTGGAGAAGGGTGGGATTCGCCGTGTATCAATTCTCTTATCCTCGCAAGCTTTGTTGGCTCCTACGTATTAAGCAATCAAATGCGAGGCCGGGCAATACGAATCATGAACGGCAATCCAACGAAAACAAGTAACATCTGGCATTTGGTATGCCTATCCCATAAAGGAGAACAAAAGGAAAAGAAGTTGCTGGGAATCCAAAACCCGGAACTTTCTGAAGATTATTATACATTGAAACGACGTATGGAGGGATTCTTCGGCATCAGCTATGACGGTTCTTCTATCGAAAACGGAATCGAACGCCTAAGCATTATTCACGAACCATATAATAAACGTCATATTGAAGAAATAAATGCACAGATGATCGAAAAATCCAGAAATCGAGAAGCTCTTTTTTCACAATGGAAAGAAGCTGTGTTCTTATACGATAAAATGGAGACCGTAGAAGATTGTAAAATGGATGGCGGTTTCTTGAAAAGCGGCGCTTACTTTATCAATGCAACCGGATTGATCGTAATTCTCGTCGCATTACAATTCGCCAATACATATATTCGGGCAGCCGCCAGAACAAATGGGCAAGAAAACAATTGGCATTTTTTCATTGTTTCACTATTAATCGTATTAGGACTAACCTTTTGTATACAGAAACTTGTCCGTGCCCTAAGTCCTTTGAAAAGACTAAAACTCATGGGACGAGGCATCGTAGATGCTTTAAGACAGAAGGGACAGCTTATATCGGATTGTCGCGTCGAATTGGAAGAAGAAGATGGTTGTTTCTATCACGCCTATCTAACTGGCGGAACAGT
Organism: uncultured Lachnospiraceae bacterium; assembly: GCA_900550235.1. Lineage (GTDB taxonomy): Bacteria > Bacillota > Clostridia > Lachnospirales > Lachnospiraceae > Faecalimonas. The sequence goes on along the minus strand of URRQ01000004.1, from coordinate 18,388 downwards.
GCGAGAAAAGAATCTATTTGCAGAATGTCTGGAAGAAATGTTAGCGTCGGTAGATAACCAAAGGTATTTGCTCCATTCGAAAAAAGGACGCTTGACCATGGCAAACTTCTATTGCGTACCCACAATGTTTGCCCGGACTAAAGAAGATGCGGCGCTTTTTCAAGAATGTCTAAAACCTTATATCGGCGTATACAATCTGATCTATACTCGAAATGCAGAAGGGCGGAAGCTTCTTCTAAAAGCAAGAGCAAAAGCTTTTGGAAGCAGAAATGAACGGATCTTTGACCGGAAGAAAAAAGTGAAAGGGAAATTGGAATAAAAAAAACTGAAGGGGGCAACGCCCCCCTTCTTATGCAATTCCTTCTGAATTTTTGCGAATTTCTTCTACTACTTTTAATATACGACTAGCTGTAGAAAGATTGTTTTTAAAAATCGAAGTGATGCTTCCCGCGCTTTTAAAAGGTTCCATTGTAAAGACCGTGTTGTCTTCCACATTTCCATTCACTACGATATAATCTACAATCAAATTCACAAATCGAAGCTGATTTACATTCAACTTTTCCTCTGTTAGAAATTCACTAAACGCTTCATTTACAGCTGCTCGATCCGTTCCCACAATTCTTCGGACAAGTTTTCCTATCGGAGTATCCCCATATTCTTTCCTATACTCTTCTTTTGTTCCCAATTCTGTCCACAAGATACGTTCCAGTTCTTTCAAATCCGTTCCTGTCAATTGCTTATTTGTTCTCAATTTATAAACAGCCAAATTATCTTGATGTTCTTTCAAATAGGATTCTACTCGTTTCTTATAGTTTTGCAAGTCATTGCCAAAACGAAGTGATTCTCCTTCCTTTTCATCTAGAATTTTCTCCTCAAAACTGGTCGCATAAATCGTTCTTTCTTTTCTCGGTAAATACTTCATCAAGTCTCTCATACACAAATCTTACCGCCAATTCAAGCGCACGTCTGCATAGAATCGCACATGTAGATGTAGAAATCTGAAGACTTCTTTCTGCTTCGATAGCCTGCTCTGCAAATCCTTCAAATATGTTATCTTGTTTTAAAAAGTCAAAATTTGTATTCTCCGGCATCTTCCATCCTCTCTCTTTCATTTCCTTTATCTTCTTTTCTCAATTTGTTCATGGACTTTTTGAACTGCCAATTCCAGTTCCAAATCATGCAGCCCCCTATAACCTGCTACGATAAAATCAACAGGAATCTTCTTAATTACCTGCCTACTTGTCATCTTATAATACCATTGATAATACGCATAAAATCTCCCTGTCCAATCTGCAGCAAATCCCCCGATTGCTTTTCCTTCTTTTGGAATATAAGAATCCTCTTTTTGAAAATATTCCCATAGTTCCGCCGCTGACATCGTTGCTACATACGCCTGTCCTTGATCAATGTATGCTCGCGTCTTACCATTCATATATTTCTCAATAAAATCATATATGTCTATTTCTGGTACGTGTTCATCTACTTTTCCGAACAATTCCCCTTGGGTTTCCACTACTTCATTCAGATACGATTCATCATACATAATAAAACTCCTATATTAGCGTACTAAACACTTTCTCTACTTTATTTTCTTCGGAATTAATCAATTCTTTCATTCTGCTTCTAGCATATATATCACGCGCGTTATATTTCTCATTAAAAATGTGATAATCAACTTGTTCACATTCTTCAACTATTTCTTTTAAATGTTGAAATGCTTTTTCAGACTTCAAACTATATTGAATTCCCAGGTCACCTAAATGCAAAAGTTCTTCTAAAATATCCATGTCAATCTCATCTCTCACAAATGCCTTAGCAATGTAAAAGTAAGACGCATTTGCTCTCCATCCCTTGATTACATCATATCCTTCCGTATCTATAGCATACTTTTCAATGAACTTTTTTGAAAGAACACGATAACGTCTGGATTCGTCAGCATCTCGATGTTTCATTAATTCCGCCAACCAAACAAGAATTCCTTTTTCTTCAAAATCTAAAATCTTCAACTCCGTGCAATCCAACTCATATTTATGAACCCAACCGGAAATTGTATTTGGAATACAAACAGCCCATTCTTGTGCAAGTTCTTTATTATCAGTAAGATAAAATCCTCGACCGTAATCATGTTTGTCATTTCCTTTTCCATATTCCGGAGTGAATTTCTTTTCTGGGCTTCCATGATATAAGATTATTTTCTCCATAAACTCTCCTGTTGTTATCCGAATACCTTGCAAAATGTACGATAGTTCTCATCACTTCTCGGTGAACAGTATACTGCAAATTCTATCGTCTCAAAGTCATAGGTATACGCTTCTATAACCTCTTTCATTGCTTCCGCTACACACTTTGGCGAATTACAAAACGCTCCACAACCAAATGCTCCAAGAATTAAAACTTCTGCTCCGTTTCTTTTTGAAACCTCAAAAAATCTACTCATTCGTTTCTTATGAAGTTCTTTTAATTCTATTTCTCCAATCGTGGCCTTTTCTCCTGAATGTGGATTCATCCGATTACTTGGTTTTTCTCTAAGATTCGGTGCTGCCATCGTCAAAACGTCAACTTTATACCACTTTTCTTCTGATAACAATTCCGGAAAATCTATGTCCGACTTGAATACGATAATTTCCGGTGTATAGATACAATCATCATTATATAGAGCCGTCATTTGATTCTCCTGAAGTAACTGACGATGTCTATTATAGAATTGATATATTACATTTTCCTCGCTAAGTGCAGGATATAATGTACTACATCTGCACAAGCACTCCTCCTGTGCGCTGGAACCATGTACGGCACCACCACCCGGATTTGTTGCAGAGGCGAAATTGTGTACGCACACTTTCTTCCCTACATAATAACTTGCCGCTTCAAAAGAACGCTTCTTGGACACAATAACTTTTGCTTGATCTTTATAACGTTTTTCATTCACTATTTCTTCAAGAAAATCCGTTTCCATATACACTTTTTGCTGTTCAATAGATGATCGTATGGACTCTTGCAATATTCTATTTTCTCTACATTGTCTTATGGTATCTTTAAAAATCTCTATATTTTTCGACCGTCTGTCCATACTGCACTTCTTTCCTCTTATGAAAAATATTTTTTCATCAAAGCATCAAACAACTGCTGTGTCTCTTCGAGTGACTTTTGCACTAGCAATTTTGATTTCTTTTATTACTATTTCTTTTATCCCTGTATTCATGACACAACCGCCCAAAGTCTATTTTTTATAGTATATCATGTCCCTCTGTTTCTCACAACACAACTTTTCCATAAAAAACGTCTTGCCAAGCCTGATACTCAAACTCTGCAAGACGCTTTTTATTACTTAAAATTTATTTTGCCAATAACATCATAATCTCATTGCTTCTCTTTACAAACTCTGTCATCTCTTCCGGATTCAACGGTTTGTTGCTAAGAAGTGCAAGGTCATAAAGCTGTTTACAGAACATTTCTGTATGTTCGCCATCTTTATGTTCCAATACATACTGTACGAGTGGATGGTTTGCATTTAATACAAGTGTTACATCTGTTCCAAACATAGACGGATCCATTCCGTACATATTATACATCTTCATCATTTCCTGCATACGGCGGGATTCTTCTGATAAAGTCACCATAGAAGCAACATTTTCATTTTTCAGTTTCTCAACTTTAACTTCTAATTTGTCATTTGCAAGAGCTTTTCTAAATACTTCTGTCAAAGTCTCTTTGTTTTCTTCCAACACTTTTGCATCTTCCTCAGACACTTCTTCTTTGAAGTGATCTGTTAAATCCGCATCGATACGCTGGAATTTCACATGTTCATTTCTCTGCTCTAACTGTGAGATAAATGCAGAATCAATATTATGTGTTAAAATTACTGCATCTTGACCTTCTGCTTTGAACATATTGATATACTGGCTCTGCTGCTGTTCATCTGTTACATAGAAGATGGTCTTTTTCTCAATTTCTTTTCCTTCTTCTTTTTCCGGTTTCTCTCCTGCTATATCTTTTAATGTAAGATATTTGTGTTCCAAGTTCTTAAAGAGCATATAGTCGCTCATCTTATCGCAGAATTTTTCATCTTTTAAGCAACCAAATTTGATAAACGGACTGATATCATCCCAGTATTTCTCATAGTTCTCACGATCTGTCTTGCACATTCCAGAAAGCTTATCTGCCACTTTCTTCGAAATGTAGTCTGCAATCTTATTGACAAATCCATCATTCTGCAACGCACTTCTTGATACGTTAAGCGGAAGGTCCGGGCAATCAATCACACCTTTCAACAACATCAAGAATTCCGGAATCACTTCTTTGATGTTATCTGCGATAAACACCTGATTATTGTAAAGTTTGATTGTTCCTTCGATAGATTCATATTCCATATTGATTTTTGGGAAGTAAAGAATTCCTTTTAAGTTAAATGGATAGTCCATATTCAAATGAATCCAGAATAACGGTTCTTTGTAATCCATAAATACTTTTCTGTAGAATTCAATATATTCTTCTTTTGAACACTCATTTGGGTGTTTTGCCCAAAGCGGATGGATATCATTTAACGGAACCGGACGTTTGTTAATCTTCACTTTCTCAGATGCCGGTGAAACCTCTACCATTTCTTTTTCGCCGTTTTCATTTTCTCTTTCTTCCATCTTCGCGTCTTCATGAATATGTTCTACGACTACATCATCTTCACGAAGTTCTTCTTCTGGAATTGTCTCATATTCCTGCTCTGCATTTTCTCTTGACAAGTAAATCTCTACCGGCATGAAAGAGCAGTATTTTTCAAGCACTTCTCGTACACGATATTCGTTAGAAAATGCTACGCTGTCTTCGTTTAAGAAAAGAGTAATTTCTGTTCCAACGGTTGTTTTATTCCCTTCTTCCATATCGTACTCTGTACCGCCGTCACAAGTCCAATGTACCGGAGCCGCACCTTCTTTATAGGAAAGTGTATCGATATGTACTTCGTCTGCTACCATGAATGCTGAATAGAATCCGAGACCAAAATGTCCGATCATATCGTCTTCTGTTGTCTTATCCTTATATTTTTCAAGGAATTCTGTTGCACCGGAAAACGCAATCTGTGTAATGTATTCTTCTACTTCTTCAGCCGTCATACCGATACCGTTATCTGTAAACTTCAATGTCTTCTCTTCCGGGTTCACAATAACCAGAATCTTCGCCTTATAATCATCCGGCATTGTATATTCGCCCATCATATCTAATTTCTTTAATTTTGTGATGGCGTCACATCCGTTCGATACTAACTCACGTACAAAAATATCGTGATCTGAATACATCCATTTTTTAATGATTGGAAAAATGTTCTCACTATTGATTGAAAGATTTCCATGTTTTGTTCCCATTTCAAACAACTCCTTTTTATTATGTTATACCTTTCGGTATTGATATCTTTTCGCCTAAAAGATATCTTAATACCCTATTTCCAAAAAGTCAATATAAAATTAGCACTCTTTAACAAAGAGTGCTAACAAAACTATAAATATTATAAAATTTCCATAAACTCTGCTATTCTACACTTTTCAAAGATTCTACCATATCAATCTTTTTCAGTTTAAAATACATTACCCAGTTAACAAAAGCAGAGAATCCAATGGTAAACAGCATTGCGATCAGGTAGCTCTTCCATTCGATATTTCTACCGAACATCACATCATCTACTTCTACCGTCACGATTACAAATCGGTGTAAAAGATACCCTAGACCACATCCGGCAATCGCCCCGATGATCGTCAATAATACATTCTCACGGTAAACGTATGCCGCTACTTCTTTATCAAAAAATCCCAGTACTTTGATCGTAGCAAGTTCTCTTCTTCGTTCTGTAATATTGATGTTATTCAAATTATACAGTACGACAAACGCTAACATTCCCGCAGCCGTGATCAATACGACAATGACGCTGTCTAATGTTGTCAACATATCTTCAATTCTTCCTCGCATATTATCCATATACTGTACATTGATCGCCGCCTTTGTTGCCAACATCTCTTCACCAATCTTCATGGCTTTCTCTTCCTGATACTCCTTCATTTGGAAAATCTTCGTATTGTATTTTGGCTCTTCTCCAAACAACTTCGCATACGCTCCCTTTGTCAAATAGAGATAGTGACCCATATAATTCTCACATACTGCCGTAATTTGAATTTCTTTTTCTCCAAATTTCTCGTCTTGTATGTAAATACTGTCTCCTGCTTCCACACCAAGCGTCCGCGCCATTTTTTCGGTCAAGACAGCTCCCTCTTCATCTAGCGCATATTCTTCTTTTGTTCTTCGGTCTTGTAATACTACAAAGTTTTTGAATTTTTCTTCTTCCTTTGGAACAAATACATATGCTTCTTCCTCCATGTCTTTTATTCCGATGGTCATATTTTTCATATAAATATTCAGCTCATCTGAAAGCTCGGATTCTCCGGAAATATACTGCTCCAAAGCCATCTTTTCTTCTTTTGACGCATCTTCATCTAAAATCGTCATCACATCGTATTTTTGAATGTCCTCATACTGAATTACTGCAATGTTGTAAATAGAATCTCGTAACCCATATCCTACAAGAATCAATGCCATACAGCCTCCGATTCCGAATACCGTCATGAAAAATCGTTTCTTATAACGAATCAGATTCCGTATCGTAGACTTCCAAATAAAACTAAGACGTTTCCATAAGAATGTTACTCGTTCCAGGAATACGCGCTTTCCTTGTTTTGGAGCCGGAGGTCTCATCAATACTGCAGGTTGTGCTGCTAACTCTTTGTAACATGCGAAAACTGTCGCTGCCATCGTGCAGAAAATCGCTGCCGCAGTAGCCATGATCGCATATTTCATATTGTATGGAATCACTACATTCGGAAGATGCGGATACATAATCTTATATGCAGTAACAATGATATAAGGATACAGTTTTTCTCCGGCAAGAACTCCTACGATGCTTCCTCCTAACGTAGCGACAAAAGCATATCCAAGATACTTTCCTGCAATAGAGAATTTGCTGTAACCTAGCGCTTTGAGCGTTCCAATCTGCACTCTCTGTTCCTCTACCATACGAGTCATTGTAGTCAGACTGATCAGCGCCGCAACAAGGAAGAACAGAACCGGAAATACTTCTCCGATCGCTCTCATACGATCCGCATTTTCGCCATATCCTGTATATTGCTCAAATACATCTCGGTCGTAGACATACCACTTCGGCATATCTATATCCTGTACCTCCAGTTTTGCATCCGCTAACTCTTTCTCTCCGTCCGCAATCTCCTGTTCTCCATCCAAAATCTCCTGTTCCGCATCGGTAAGTTCTTTTTCTCCGTCCAGAATTTCCTTCTCTGCATCGGCAAGCTGTCGTTCTCCATCAGCAAGTTCTCTTTCGCTGTCTTGTACTTTTTTCTCTGCTGCTGATACTTCCTGCTTCCCTTGCAATAACTTTTTTTCACCCACAGCAAATTGTCTATCTGCTTCTTGTTTTCCGCTATGATAACCGCGCCATCCCGATTGCAGTTCTGCCTCACTTTTCTGAATGGTATCTTTGGCGCTTTTCAGCTCCAGTTCACTTATCGAAAGTTTTTCCAATCCTTGATCGAATTGTTTCTGACCTTCTTCTAACTGTATTTTAGATTCTTCCAACAACTTCTCATTGGCAAGCAATTCTTCTTTGCCGGCAGCAAGTTCCTTCTCTCCTCGCTCAATTTCAGCCTGCAATTGATCTCGTTTCTTCTTTAACTCACCAAGTCCCTTTTCCGCTTTATCATAAGTAACTTTCAATTTACTATACTTTTCTGCAAGATCAAGATATGTTTTTTGCGCTGCATCTGCAAGTTCCTTGAGCGCTTTCACTTCTGCCTCTGTAACTTCTCCCGAACCGGATTCCCATGCTCGCTTCGCTTCTTCATACTTTTGCTGCCGCCTGTTTGCCTCTTTTTCAGCCAAAGCAACTCCTTTTTGGGCATTTGCAACCAATTTTCCAAGTTCTTCCACACCCTTCTCGGCCCCTCGTATTGCAGCATCTAATTTCGGCAAACTCTGTTTCGCCTGCTCTAGTTTTTTCTCATTCTCTGCAAGCAGCTTCTTCCCTTCATTGAGTTGCACAACTCCTGCCTCATACTTCGCTTTTCCTTCTTCCAGCTCCTTTTGTTTCTTTACTAAAAGAGCCTTCCCATCCGCAAGTTCCTTTTCTCCGGCAGCCAATTGTTGTTTCCCGCTCGCCAACTCCTTCTCACCATCTAAAAGTTCCTTCTTCGCGCTTGCCAATTGATGTTCTGTCTTACGTTTTTCATCGGAAAGCTTCTTCTCACCGTCTAAAAGTTCCTGTTTCCCTTTTTTCAGTTCTTGCCGCCCTGTTTCCAGTTCTTTTTTTCCATTGGCAAGCTCTGTTTTTGCATTGGCTACTTCAGTTTTTCCACTTTCCAGCTCTCTTTTACCATCTTCCCATGCTTCTTTTCCATCAGAAAGCTCTCTCCTCGCATCAGAAAGTTCGATTTCCGCATCTCTGATTTCATCTTCTGCATCGTCTACAATCTGATCGTGCCGCGCCTGTTGCATAACCTCGCGGATACTTTCCACGCTATCCACAACCCGCTCAACTTTCGCATCATACGCTTTCGTAAACGCAACTTCATCAAAGGCTCCGTCCACCTTCATATAAAACTCCGTATACACTTCCATGGAAAACGCTTGCTTTGGCACGATCATAAAACCACTCACTTCACCGGTACCGATCATACTGCTTCCACGCTCAAAAGAAATGTAACAAGGGCTGCTTCCCGCTCCCACGATCCGATACGTTGTATACTTCAAGCTGTCCGTCAGTTTCTCTTCCGTTCCCGACTCCAGTTCAATCTCATCTCCCACCTTATACCCGGAAGCTTTCATAAAGTCAACATCCAACAAACATTCATTCGCTTTTTCCGGTAATCGCCCTTCCTGCAGCGACGGACGATTCATCGTCTCCAAATCTGACATCACATGAATGACCTTTTTGGTATCTTCTATTTTACACATCGCGTCTACACTATAGCCGCTTTCCAACGCTTCCACTCCGGATATCGTTTTTATCGATTCCGCATCTTTCTCCGTCAAGCCCATTGTACTGACGATCTTCATATCCGCCAAATTCCATTCGTCAAAATACTCATCTCCCGACAATCGCATATCCGGTTCTGAAGCTCTTATTCCCGCAAAGAAAGAAACCCCTAGCGCAACGATAAAAAAGATGGACAAAAATCTGCCGAGACTTTTTTTGATTTCCATATAGAAATCTTTTTTTAGTGCTTTTTTCTTCATTCTTTCATCACTCTTCTTTTATTTTTCCGTTTACCATTCAATCTCATCAATGGAAATTGGATTCGTATTTTCCACTATTTTAGAGACTTTTCCACTCTTAATATGGATGACTCTATCCGCCATCGGAGCAATCGCCGAATTATGCGTGATCAAGATTACGGTCATTCCCTTTTTCCTGCACGTATCCTGCAAGAGCCGTAAAATCGCTTTTCCCGTATTGTAATCCAACGCTCCCGTCGGCTCATCACAGAGCAAAAGTTTCGGATTCTTTGCCAGCGCCCTCGCAATCGATACTCGCTGCTGTTCTCCACCGGATAATTGCGCCGGAAAATTATTCAACCGATTGCCCAACCCTACTTCCGTCAACACTTCTGCCGCATCTCTCGGTTCTTTGCAGATTTGAAGCGCCAATTCCACATTTTCCAAAGCGGTTAAGTTGGGGATAAGATTATAAAATTGAAATACAAATCCTATATCATCTCTTCGATATCCAATCAATTGTTTAGGTTTAAACTTTACAATGTCCTCTCCGTCCACGATCACTTTTCCGCTTGTCGCAGTATCCATTCCGCCTAAAATATTCAACACCGTTGTTTTCCCTGCTCCGCTGGCGCCTACCACAACTGCAAACTCACCTTTCCCAACAGAAAAATTAATCCCATCCGCAGCCGCAATCTCGATTTCTCCCATATGATAAATTTTCTTAACGTCCTTCAATTCTACAAAATTGTCCATTTTTGCATCCTCCGAACTTCTCTGACACTTGTTTCTTTTCTTTAAATCTACTATAATAATACCATTGATGCTGCATGCGCAACAAGGAAAATTTCTATAAACTACAAAGGAGACACCATCATGGACAATTTACGAATTATCCCAGTTACAAACGAAGAATTAATCTTGTCTGTCTCTGCCATGGCCGAAGAAATATGGCACGAACATTATGACAAATTAATTAGAAACAAACAAGTTGACTATATGCTCGAAAAGTTTCTCTCACCAGAAGCAATTCGGAAAGAAATCGAAGAAGAGAATTATGAATTTTTCCTCATTTCTTACGACTATACTTTTGCCGGATTCTCTGCAATCCAGGAAACAGACGGTTCTCTTTTCTTAAGCAAACTTTACATACACGAAGATTTTCGCAAGAAACATATCAGTTCAGAAATGCTTCGCAAATACATTGAATTATGTAAGTTAAGAAATTTAGACAAAATTTGGCTGACTGTCAACAAACATAATTTCCGTTCCATTGATGTATATAAACACTTTGGCTTTGAAACGGTACGTGAAGAATGTAACGATATCGGAGACGGATATGTCATGGACGACTACATTATGGAATTATCCGTAAAATAAATCAACTAAAAAGATGCCCTCGGCGAACTTGCTTCATATATTATGCAAATTTCCCATAAGGCATCTTTTTTAATTATCCTCCCAAAGTAACATCTTGTTTGTCATACCAACGGAGAGCTTCCTCAAAATCCTGATCCTGATAATCCGGCCATAATTCTTCCACCACATAGAAGTCTGCATAGACAGACTGGATTGGCAGCATCCCCGATAATCTTCGCATATTTCCCCAACGAATAATCAGATCGATCCTGGAAATATCACTAGAATGTACAACTCGTTTTGAATTTTTTCCCTCGTCAGCAAAAACCGTCTTGCCCAAATCCCATTCCCAGCCGTAGTTCACCAAAAAGTTAACCTTTATCTCTGGTGCCCCAATTTCTTTTCTCTGCCGATATTCACAAAGCTCCCTTGGAAAATTCTTCGAGGACATATCTCCAACAACAAGAAGAGACACATTCCCTTCATTTTCAATCATTTTCACTGCGTCTACACAAGCTTTTCGAAATGCTTCCTGCTGGACTTTTGGGCGTTTACAATTATCTGTCGTAAATCCATAATAGGTAATCTCAGGAATTTTGTATTCCTTTGCTTTTCGCAAAACACGAAGCCCCGGATCCAGACCTCTTTCATAACCTTCCTGTTTCTGTAACTGATTTTTCACAGCCCATCTCCTGTTACCATCCGGAATAATTGCGATATGTTTTGGCAATCTCATATGCTCCCTCCTTCTTCTGCAGAGAGCATTCCCGATTATTCATTATTTATTCTGATGGCAAAACGCTTTTTCATCTTCCGGTACAACCGCACTTGGTTCTAAATGAAGCGCCTCTGCCTCTCTGATCGTAAGTTCTGTTCCTTCTGGAAGCCAAAGATTCCGATAGGTATATGGTTCTTCTTCTGCCGTAATCCACAAAAACTCTTCCTGATAACTAAATCCTTGTTCTTCCATCTCCTGTGTCAATGCTGCAGGTAGAACATAAGTAAAATCCATATAAAGCTCCGGATTCTTTTGTTCTACAATATCATATACTCCCGCAGGAAAATCCACCCCGGCCACTGAATTATCTCGGACTTCCACCGCTTCTGTCAACGCATTTTCCACACCTGTCATGGAATCTATCTGTGCATTTTCTGAATAAAAATGCAATTTTTCATTCCCACTAATGCGAATTACCGCGCCATTATAGCACCTGACATCTGAAATTTCCGTACCCGGCTCCGTAAAATCTTCTCCTAAATAAATAGAGTTTTCAAAATCATCCACTATCAAATATCCATATTCAACATCTGTCTGCTCAGATGATTTTATTACTTGATAAGTTCCTTCCGGAATATGAACTCCAACAATATATTGTCCGGCGCCCAGTTCTGCCTCATAGTTCTCTCCTTCTTCCGATAACTCTCTCGTTACAAAATCATACATATACTCTTTGTAATCTGGTTCTTCTTCAACAAATTCCACATTTTCTTCTTCATGTACTGACTGACTGATATAATCTTTTATGTCTACTGCAAGATCCAGCAAAGTATCCACACCAACCACTGTAATAATCGATACGATGATTGCAAGAAGTCCCTTCCCGAATTTCTTTCCTCGTTCTTCCAAAATCGGACCATTCTGTACATTCCGGTCTCTTTTTTTCTTTTCTTGATGATCCTTCAATTGTTCCGGCTCAGACTCTCTTTTCTCAGGATCATTCACTCTTATTTCCGTTTGCTTATAGTTTTCATCGGATTTCGAGTTGTCTAACCCACAAAGTGTACACTTATTATCTACCAGCTTTCCGCCGCAGAGGCTACATTTTCTTTTCCCAAACATAGATTCACCCCTTTTTCAAATATCTTTTTTCAGTTTATATTCTCATTATACAAAACTTTCCCATTTTCGCACAACATATTTTTTTACACAACAAAAAAGCTTTCAGATAAAATAACATTGCAAATGCTATCATACCTCAAAGCTCTTCAACAGTCGAAGTGACAGGATTCGAACCTGCGACCTCTACGTCCCGAACGTAGCGCTCTACCAAGCTGAGCCACACTTCGCTTTTCAATCAAAACTACGGAAAAGGGATTTGAACCCCTACTAACAGAGTCAGAGTCTGCTGTGCTACCATTACACCATTCCGCATTATCATTTTATGTTGCTTCCGTTACGCAACAATGATATTATAACAGAATATCAGAAAAAATCAACTACTTTTTTCACTTTTTTTCATTATTTTTCATTTTAGTCGCTTCATCATCCAAAAAGTGTCACTATATGTCCCATCTTTGTACTTTGTACTATCCGGAAATGTTCCATATATTTGAAATCCTAATTTTTTATACAGATGAATAGCTCTTTCATTTTCTGCCGAAACCTCCAGTTCTATCTGCTCAAATCCTTTTTCTTTCGCAGTTTGCATTAACTTTTCGATCATGATTTTTCCGATCCCCATTCCTGTATACTTTTGAAAAAGAGCAATCCCCATGGAAACTCTATGTTTCTGTCTTTTTATATTATTTCCGGAAAAACTACAGTTTCCAACAAATTCCCCATTCAAAAATGCCAGTATCATCACACTATGTTCTGAAATATTCATTTGTCGAATAAATTCTCGTTCTTCTTCCAGCGTAATCTGTACTTCTTCTTCCTCCTTCGATAAAAAGGGAGTCTCTCCACAAGTCGTCCTAAGATATTGGATGAGCATTGCCGCATCTTCTTTTGTTGGATTCCGAAGCACTAACTCTTTTCCGTTTAACTCCAATATTTCTTTTTCAATTAGCATTTCCAGATTTCCTCCGCTTTAATAATCCAGGCAAGCACGCTCTGTTACAAACGGTCTCACATAGGTATCTGCCACTTTTACATGCTCCGGATGAGTTGCGTAACCCGCAATATCCTCTTCCTTTTCAAGCGTACTCACAAGTGCAATATCATGGGTGCTGGACGGAATTGGCTCTGCAACGAATTGCAAAGAAAGTAGCCCCGGCACTTTTCCTATCAGTCCTTCCAACTGTTCTTTCATCGCTTTTTTCAAAGCTGATCTTTCTGCCTCTCCTATTTCTGATTTGAATTTCCACATTACGATATGATGTACCATCTTTGTTTCCTCCTTCTTATCTCTTTAACACATAAATTGAGTATACTTCTTCTGTATCATCCAGCTTCTGCAATGTTGCGCGGTCTGCAGTAATTAGCATTCCATAAATCTTAATACCGTTCTTCTCCACATATTCCGCGCTTTCTTCCAACGTCTCTGCTTCCAATTCTGGATAAAACATTTTTAAAAATCGTGTCTGTTTACTCATATAGTGTAACATGCTTGTGAAATGTGTGCACGCACCTTCTTCTGTTTGCATCATTTTTTCTATTTCATCGTAAGCCTCTCCATCAACTGTCCGAAGCAATGGATATGTTTCTTTATCCCAAGCTATATTGTTTCCACTTTGATATATGGAAAATCCAATGTTCTTATGATACATCTGATGCATCTGATCTGTGCACTGTATCGCACACCAATCCGGCCGAATTTCATATTGTTTCAAAAACTTATACATTGTTTCATACGGAAGAATCTGATTCAAGGTTACATAAGCTTTATAGTATTTCTCTTCCTCCAACTGATCAATCGTCTCCCTGCATTCTTCAGTTGTTCCTCCCGGCGACATATTGGAAATCTCTACGCTTCCATCCGGTAATTCTTTTGGTTGTTCAATCTGTTCCTCCATCTACAAAAGTATCCTGTATCTGCTTCTGATACGAGTCTTTGCGTTTCTGCCTCTTTTGCTCATTGAAATACAGATTTCTCGCAACCATATAAAGCCACGCGCGCATATTTGTATGCTGTTCCTCCAAAGATAGCAAGGCTTTTAAAAAGGTATCCTGCATCAAATCCTCTGCCAATTCCTTATTTTTACAAAAAGAATACAAATACAAGTAGATTTCCCGGCTATATAGTCGATATAACTGACTTAATAATTCTTGTTCCAATACAGAACACCTCCTTCCTCTCACCTATGTTTCTTCTATATCTGTATAACAATTTATCTCAAGAAATGTTACAAAATGCGTGGAATTTTTCCCACGCTTTTCATACTTTATTTTTTATTTTATGAATGATCGTTCATATTCCAAACATCTGCCTGATCTTCACACCGCTGTAAATTCGGACATTCTCCAAATACCAAACTATAGATGGGTTCCTTTTTCTCATATGCTTGGATGGCATCATCTAGTTTTTTCAACATTTTTTCTCCATCCCTTGGAAGAGAACCCTTGACACGGAATTCAATGAAGTCATGAAACCCATCGTATAAGATCGGCGTGTCGCTTTCTTGCAAAAGTTCTACCAATCGTCTCTCTTCTTTGAGACATTCCAATTCGTCTGCCTGCACAAAGTTTCCTCGTTCTACCTCCCGATAAAGCGGGACTTCCTTATGCATAAACATAGAAAAGTTTACAACATGCGCCGGATGTGTCTCTAACAAAAATTTTGCCAACGCTTCTGCATTTTCGCTACTTCTTCCTTTTCCCGCAACTCCTGTCATAATGTGCGCATCAAAGATAAGCCCTGCTTTCTGCAATTTTTCAATTGCCTCATATGCTTCGGGAAGGGTATGATCTTTGTTCATAAAGACGAGAACATCGTTCAATCCGGTTTCTATTCCCAGATACAGGTGCCGCGCACCAAGTTCATAAAGCTTCTGTAATTCTTCCTCGGTTTTCTTCAAAATCCCTGTAACTGTCGCATCCATATTTACCATCTCACAGTTCGGGAAATACGAACGTATCATTTCCAAAATCGTGACAAGACGTTCCATCGGAAGATCGAAGGCATTGCCGTCTCCGAGAAATATTCTCTTCGGATTCCCGTTACATGCTTTCACACGCTTCAATTCATGTTCTATCTGCTCCAAAGGAAGTGTACGGTACTTCAAATGCCGAAACAAGTTGCAAAACTTACATCCATTGTAAGAACAACCTACCATAACCGGCAGCATGAATGACGCACGCTCCATGGGAGCTCTGCAAATCTGTCCTTCATATTGCATAAGTTCCACCTCCGTTTTCACTTGTTGCTATGCTAACAACTATTCCCATATATTTGATTTTACATCATATACGGACACGGATTCAATACTTGTCTTCTGCAAATATTCTAAAATCTCATTTCTTCGACCGGAAATATAATATGCCTTTGTTTGTAGCTTTTCTAATGTTTTCGCATCCTCATAGCAATCCTCTATCTGTTTTACCCCTTCCGCCCAAACAGATGAATGATACGGAAGCCCGAGATTTCTCCATATATCCGAATGCTCTGCAAGATTTTTTAGGTTTTGCATATAGACTTTCAACAATTCCTCTTCCGTCATGTTTTCCCGGTCATCGGAATCATTATAAATCTGTGTCCTCCATAAGCTTAAGCCACCTTGGAATTCTGGCTGATTTGGATGATACACTTCAATCCAATCCAAATCCACTTTCTCCTTGCGTAGTTCCGCTACATCACGTACTTCCTTTTCCGAAATTGCAAGGCTGATTTTTGCTGATTCCGGCAATTTTTCTAATTCTTTTGTCAAGTTATCTATATCTTCTTTGGAAGACGGATACTCAAATGCTCCAAGCTTTGTCACAAGAAGCATCCTCGGATCATTCCAGTTCTTATATTTTCCAAGCACAACGTCCACCCATACCGTTTCTAGTCCAACATTGATTTTTTCCGTATCATCAAAGGCCTCAATCCCAAGCCCATATCTTGCAAATCCCTTTTTCTCGATATTGATCGTTCCCAACTCAATATATGGTCTTGTTATCTCATAGTAATCACGCAAAACGGATTGGAATGTCCCATCTTTTTCTAACTTCTTTGGATTCAGATACGCCCGATCCATCGCCGGACTAATCATCAAAAATAATACTGCAATGATGATAAAAATAGAGCAGACGGTCTTGATTGTAATATTTCGAATCTTCTTCTTGATATAACGATCGATTTTTTTCTCAAAATCTTCCTGTTCCGGCATTGCATCCATCAACAGTTCCAATTCCTGATCCAAAGTTTCCTCTGTAATCTTCGTTTCTTTCTGTTCCATCATCACGATTCCTCCTTTATAATCTGAAGCAGTTTTTGCTTGGCACGCGAACGAATCTTCCGTACATTTTTCCTTGTTATATGATGCTCTTTCGCAATTTGTTAATCATCCAAATGAAAATAGATGCTTTCAATCAAAATCTCTTTGGACTTTAACGGAAGCTTTTGAATTGCCAAAAACAGTTGTCTACGCTCCTCTTCCTGAATCAACTGTTCCGGAATCCCTTCTTCTCCACTTTTCTCATTCAAAATCGGGTGGTTATCCCCAGATAGAATTTCTCGTTTGCGCTTCCGCATCATACTGATAAATTCATTTTTCAATACTTTCACCAGCCAAGCTTTTAAGCTTCCTGTTCTTTCGTAAGAAAGAAAAGCCTTTACAAAAGTTTCCTGTAATAAATCCTCTGCATCCTGCACATTGTTCGTAAGGGATAATGCATACAAAAACATCGGTTTATAATACTGCTCATATATCTTCTTCCATTCCTCCTGCTCCATATGCATCCCCCTTTCTCCTTGCAAAACTTCTCTTGTCTTTACTAATAAAACGTATCTGCTCAGAATCTGTGACATTATTTTACATTGGGGACGTAGTATTTTGTACATTTACTACGTCCCCAATTAACATTTACTCTGTCCCTACTTATATTTTAACACTATTTTTTGCAAAAGGGACACCTCTCTTTGCACTTTGGGACATACCTCTTTTAAGTTTGGGACGTACCCTTTTTGCACTTTACTACGTCCCTAAATGTTTTCACTCCGTATCGTTTCTATGATATTTTGTTTCTGACTTTTTTTCACCGCATAGTGCATGGTAAGAGATATAATCAAGAACACGAATATCACTGCAATTCCCATTTCTCGCCAAGGTAATTTATATTCCACGATCAGAATCCCTACGAAAAAGTAATGGAACAAATACGATAGCAACACGCCTGCCGGCAATCCGAGTGCCAACGCTTTGACTCCGTAAAGGAGGCTTTCATATCGGATCATTTTCCGGAATTCTTTTTCCGTCATACCGACAGATTTTAAGATGGCAAACTCTCGGCTTCGAAGCGTCATATTCGTCGTGATCGTATTAAATACATTGGTGATTCCGATGAAGGAAATAACCGCGATAAAGCCGTATACGAAGATGGAAACGATCAAAATCAGGCTTTTGCTTTCTCGTGCAATAGCATCTAAATCATTGATATCCCATTCCACCGTTCCTCCATTTACCTGTTCGATCTTTTTTATTTCTTCTGCCAGCTTTTTCGTGTCTTCCGCATCGATTCTCATCCCACCATAGTCATAGTCAAACTGTTCCATCATCTTGTCAGATACAATGACACGGATACACCCATAACCGATTCCACTTGGAAGACCAAACGGTGCTTCTTCTGTCACCTTTACAACCTCTAATGGAATTTTTTCATTTTTTGTCCAATCTTCCCCTGTTAATTCTTGTATCGAGAGGGTATCTCCTTCTTCCAGATTTAAGTACCGATACTTTTCTCTTGTCATCTTTCCGTCTTGAGTTTCCGCAAAATGTAATTTAAATATAAATGACTTCTCCTAAAGCACCAATCTGCCCAGTTTTAATGAATCAAGAACGGCAGTATTCAGAATTAAAGGCACTTTAATAAGCCCCGCCGGAACCGGACTTTGGGAGAGTTATGCTT